>NZ_JBNCKS010000020.1:0-103873 GCF_049841635.1 Micromonospora sp. DT44
TCCAGCAGTTCCCGCTGACCGGTTTCGAGCACCAGTGGTGCGGCAGCACGTGTCACATCCAGAGTCTACTACTACGGCTAGCTATTTACGAGACGGAACACTAGCCGGACCGGGCGACCCGGCCACCGGCAACTCGGCGGACGGCGAGGCTTACCGTCGTACTGCCCACCGACATTCCGATCAGCACCAGGACCGCGCCGACAACCCACAGCCCGCAGTCGTCGCGCGAAGCTGCCTGGCGGGACCAGGCAGCGGTGAAGGCGACAGTCATCACGGGCGCCACCAGCCACGGGCTGAGTCGCCACCCGGCCAGCGCGGCCAGCAGCACGAGCGTCAGCACGCAGCCGATCACCTGCCACGCCTCGTAAGGACCGCTCGTCGCGCCGGTCCGCGCGTCGACCGCGTAACCGGTGTCCCAGCCCAGCCAGACGAGCCACACCCCGACGGTGGCCACCGCCAGGCACAGCCCGCCGATCAGTGCGCCCGTACGCCTCGTCGCCGTCATCGATTGATCATCTCCCGCATCGGCCTCTCGCGTGAATGACATGCCGTTCGCCGGCACGTCGACACCTCGCCCGACGACGGAGCCCGTGATCGTTGGTCGTTGAGCGACACGACACGCCGTGCGGTTCGCCGCTCAGCGACCAACGATCATCACGTCATGCGCCCGTGGCGTCCCACACCACGACGTGCACGACGAACGCCTTGTCCGCGCGGCTGTCGTTGGTGATGGTGGCGAACCCGAGCCGGCCCTCCGAGGTACGGAAGCACCAGTCGGCGCCGGGCGTGAACAAGGCCCGCGCCGAGCCGGTGGCGGACGCGACGCAGCCCGCGTACGCCTGGTCGGGGTTGCCGCCGGAGTACTGGTACACGCTCGGCGTGTTGGCGACCTGGATGTTGTCCGAACGGAGATCGCCCCAGTCGTGGTAGAGGTCGAGCCCGTCCGTCGCGCCGTCGGAGTGGTGCGGCACGACCCGCTGATTCGGTTTGTCCACGTCGACGGCGGCCTCCCGGGGCAGCACCACGGTCCGCTCGACGAGGATGCGGGGCGCGTCGGGGTCCGTCGTACCCCCTGGGGTTGGGGTGATCTGGCCGGTGGGCGGCGCGGCCGGGCTGGCGCTCGGCGTCGCGGCCCCCGTCGGCCCTCCGGCGGTGGGCGGTGCCGTCGACGAGCCAGCGGTGGGCGACGGCGTCGACGGGTCGCGTAGCTGGGTCGCCAGGACACCGCCGAGCAGCAGGCAGCCGAGTGCCAGCAGGGCGATGGCGACGCGGGTCCGCCGACGCCACAGCCAGAACGCGCCGAGCACCAGGACCGCCGTCAGGGTGAGCGCGAACAACAGCACGTCCCGTTTGAGCCAGCTCTCCACCGCGGTCACCACGCCGAGGACGTTCGCCGCCACGCCGATCACGGCGAGGGTCCTGATCCGGCGTTCGTCGCTGTTGCCGCCGGTCGGTGCGGGGGGCGGGGACTCACCCAACGGTTGCCTCCACAGTGGATTGCCGTGCCGGAACGGACTGTACCGCCCCCGTCATGATCCCATCGACCCGCTCGTAGGCGGACCGCCTTGCGGCGCGGGTCGAGTCAACTGTCCGACGCCCCAGCGTGATCCCTCATCGCGGGCACACTGTTGCCGCCGCCGGTGACGATCCTCTACGGTCTGCTGAAGCGGTGGGCGGTGCGGTCCGCATCCGACCGACACCGCCGGGTGCCCGTCGTGCGGGCCGGGATGGTGGAGTCCCGGACCACCCCGTCGACGGTCGTCACGGCGGTCGTGTGATCTCAGCTCGTACCCCGGGTGGTGCTGCCCGGGCGTGGCTCAGCGCGGAGCCGACGGCGAGCTGACCACGCCGATCCCCACCGGAGAATCCCGTGTTCCTCAGCCCGCACGAGCAGGACCGCCTGCTCGTCCACGTCGCGGCCGATGTCGCCCGGCGCCGCCGCGAGCGCGGCCTGCGACTCAACTATCCCGAAGCCGTCGCGATCATCACCGCCTTCCTGCTCGAAGGGGCCCGGGACGGGCGGTCGGTGGTCGACCTCATGTCGGCCGGCCGGACCGTCCTCGGCCGCGACGACGTCCAGGACGGCATCCCCGAGCTGCTGAGGGAGGTGCAGGTGGAGGCCACGTTCCCGGACGGCACCAAGCTCGTGACGGTGCACCACCCGATCCCGTGATCCCCGGGGAGATCCTGCCGGCGGCCAGCCCGGTGGAGATCAACGTGGGTCGACCGGTGACCACCCTGGTCGTGGTCAACACCGCCGACCGTCCGGTGCAGGTCGGCTCGCACTACCACTTCGCCGAGGCCAACCCGGCCCTGGCCTTTGACCGCGACGTCGCCTGGGGGCAGCGTCTCGCCGTCCCGGCGGGTACCTCGGTCCGGTTTGAGCCGGGCGTGAGCCGCAGCGTCGACCTGGTGCCGCTCGGCGGCGCGCGCGTCGTGCCGGGCCTACGCGGCGAGTGCGCCGGCCCACTGGACACCGCGTCACCAGCCGCGAAGACGACCGACGCGCCGGCGACCGACGCGCCGACGACCGACGGGCCGACGACCGACGCGCCGGCGACCGACGCGCCGACGACCGACGGGCCGGCGACCGACGCGCCGGCGACCGACGCGCCGACGACCGACGCGAAGACGACCGACGCGCCGACGACCGACGGGCCGGCGCGGTGAGCGCCGTGCGGCGGGACCGCTACATCGACTTGTACGGGCCCACCACCGGTGACCGCATCCGGCTGGCCGACACGAGCCTGCTGATCGAGGTCGAGACGGACCACTGCGTGGGCGGCGACGAGGCGGTGTTCGGCGGCGGCAAGGTGATCCGCGAGTCGATGGGCCAGTCGCGGGCCACCCGCGCCGAGGGCGCCCTCGACACCGTCATCACCGGCGCGGTGGTGCTCGACCACTGGGGGATCATCAAGGCCGATGTGGGCCTGCGGGACGGGCGGATCGTCGCCCTCGGCCGGGCCGGCAACCCGGACACCATGCCCGGCGTCCACCCCGACCTGGTCATCGGCCCGGCCACCGAGGTGATCGCCGGCAACGGCCGGATCCTCACGGCCGGCGCCGTCGACACCCACGTGCACTTCATCTGCCCGGAGATCGTCACCGAGGCGCTCGCCAGCGGCGTCACCACGCTCGTCGGCGGCGGCACCGGGCCCGCCGAGGGCACCCGGGCCACCACGGTCACGCCGAACGCCTGGCACCTGGCCCGCATGCACGAGGCGCTGGACACGCTGCCGGTCAACGTCCTGCTGCTCGGCAAGGGCAACACCGTCTCGCAAGAGGCGCTGTGGGAGCAGCTACGCGCCGGCGCGGGCGGTTTCAAGCTGCACGAGGACTGGGGCACCACCCCGGCGGCGATCGACGCCTGTCTGCGGGTGGCGGACGCCTCCGGCGTGCAGGTGTCGATCCACACCGACACCCTCAACGAGGCCGGGTTCGTGGCCGACACGCTGCGGGCGATCGGCGGTCGGGCCATCCACTCGTATCACACCGAGGGCGCCGGCGGCGGGCACGCGCCGGACATCATCACGGTGGCCAGCGAGCCCAACGTGCTGCCGTCGTCGACAAACCCGACCCGGCCGTACACCGCCAACACCCTCGCCGAGCACCTGGACATGCTGATGGTCTGCCACCATCTCAACCCGTCCGTGCCGGAGGACCTGGCCTTCGCCGAGAGCCGCATCCGGCCGTCCACGATGGCCGCCGAGGACCTGCTGCACGACCTCGGCGCGATCTCCATCATCGGCTCCGACGCGCAGGCCATGGGCCGGGTGGGCGAGGTGATCCTGCGGACCTGGCAGAGCGCGCACGTCATGAAGGAGCGGGTGGGCGCGCTGCCCGGCGACGGGGCCGCCGACAACCACCGGGCCCGGCGGTACGTGGCGAAGTACACCATCTGCGCGGCGATGGCGAACGGGTTGGAACGGGAGATCGGCTCGGTCGAGCCGGGCAAACTCGCCGACCTGGTGTTGTGGGACCCGGCGTTCTTCGGCGTACGACCACACCTGGTGATCAAGGGCGGCATGATCGCGTACGCCCAGATGGGTGACGCCAACGCCTCCATCCCCACGCCGCAGCCGATGCTGCCGCGACCGATGTTCGGGGCGTACGGCGTCGCGGCGGCGGCCACCAGCCTGGCGTTCGTCGCGCCGGCCGCCCTCGACGCCGGGCTGCGCCTGGACGTGCGGCGACGGGTGGTGCCGGTCGCCGACGTGCGCTCGCGGGGCAAGGCCGACCTGCCGGAGAACAACGCGATGCCCCGGATCGAGGTGGACCCGGACACCTTCACCGTGCGGATCGACGGGGAGGTGGTGGAACCGGACCCGGTGCCCCGCCTGCCGATGACCCAGCGGTACTTCCTGTTCTGATGCCGACGTCGAGCCTGCTCCTGCTGCTGGCCGACGGTCGCTTCCCGGCCGGCGCGCACGCGCACTCCGGCGGTCTGGAGGCCGCCGTCGCCGCCGGCCGGGTCACCGACCTGGCCTCGTTGGAGGCGTTCCTCGTCGGCCGGCTGGCCACCGCCGGTCTGGTCGGCGCGGCGTTCGCGGCGGCGGCCCACCGGGCGGCGGTGACGCCGGCCAGCGTCGGCCCCACCGCGCGTTCGGTCGGCCTCGGCCATCCCGCGCGGCGGGCGACCACGCCGACCGATCCCGCCGTACGCGGGGCGGTGGCGGTTGATTCCGTCGTACGCGGGGAAGCGCCGGCCGCCGACGGCCCGCGCCGGAACGCGCTGGCGCGGCTCGACGCGGAGTTGGACGCCCGGACCGCGTCGCCGGCGCTGCGGGCGGTGTCCCGCCGCCAGGGCCGGGCCCTGCTGCGCGCCGGCCGGGCCATCTGGCCGGATGGCCCGTTCGACGATCTGCCCGCCACATCGCAGGGAACGCACCAGCCGTTGGTGCTCGGGCTGCTCTGCGCCGCCGCCGGCCTGAGTCGCGCCGAGACCGCCACGGTCGCCGCCTACGGGACGGTGACCGGCGCGGCCAGTGCCGGCGTACGCCTGCTCGGCCTCGACCCGTACCAGGTACAGGCCCTGCTGGTCGGTCTCACCGACCTCTGCGACGGCACCGCCGCCGACGCGGCGCGGGCCGCCGACGATCCACCCGAGCGGCTGCCCGCGGCCGCCGCGCCCCTTGCCGACATCTACGCCGAAGCTCATGCCACCTGGGAGGTGCGTCTCTTTGCGTCCTGACACCGTTACGCCGACCGCTGCGCCCACTGCCGACCCGCACGACGAGACCGTTCCGCACACCCACCCCGAGCCGGGGGTGGACCCGCACCCGCCACTCGCGCGGGCCGGCCGGGCGCTGCGCGTCGGCATCGGCGGGCCGGTCGGGTCCGGCAAGACCGCCCTGGTGGCGGCGCTGTGCCGGGCGTTCGCCGGGGAACTGCGACTCGGCGTGGTCACCAACGACATCTACACGACCGAGGACGCCGACTTCCTCAAGCGGGCCGGTGTGCTGGACCCGAGCAGGATCCGCGCGGTGGAGACCGGGTGCTGCCCGCACACCGCCATCCGCGACGACATCGGGGCCAACCTCGACGCCGTGGACGAGCTGGCCGAGGCGGTCGGCCCGTTGGACCTGGTGCTGGTCGAGAGCGGCGGGGACAACCTGACCGCCACGTTCAGCCGGGGCCTGGTGGACCGGCAGATCTTCGTGGTCGACGTGGCCGGCGGGGACAAGGTGCCCCGCAAGGGCGGCCCCGGGGTCACGTCCGCCGACCTGCTCGTGATCAACAAGACCGACCTGGCGCCCATGGTCGGCGCGGACCTGGCCGTCATGGACCGGGACGCGCGGGCCCGGCGCGGCGACCTGCCGACCGTGTTCCTCTCGATCGTCGGGGACCCGACGGCCGGTCGGGTCGCCGACTGGATCCGCCACGAGCTGGCCCACCACGCGGCCCTGCACCCGATCGCCGCGCAGGCCGGCCCGGTCTGATGCGTGCGTTCGCCCGGGTGGTGGCCCGCGCCGACGGCCGGGGCGGCACGACCCTGACCGAGCTGCGCGGCGAGACGCCGCTGCTGCTGCGGCAGACGCCCGGGGACGGTCGCGTCGTGACCGTGTACGTGGTGGGCGGGGCGGCCGGCCCGCTCGCCGGCGACGACCTGCGGCTGGAGATCGACGTGGGGCCGGGGGCGGCGGTGCGGATGCACAGCGTCGCCGCCTCGGTCGCCCTGCCCGGCCGTCCCGGCGCCGTGTCGCGGATGGCGGTACGCGCCGTGGTGCACGACGGCGGCGCACTGCACTGGCTGCCCGAGCAACTGGTCGCGGCGGCCGGCTGCGCGCACCTCGCCGAGTCCCGCATCGAGCTGGCCGCGGGCGCGCGGCTGACCTGGCGGGACGAGGTGATCTGCGGCCGGTACGGCGAGACGCCGGGCGCCGCCGTCGTGCACACCCGGGTCGACTACGACGGCCGGCCGCTGCTGCGCCAGTCGCTGGCGGTGGGGCCGGGCGCGCCCGGCTGGGCCGGCCCGGCGGTGCTCGGCGGCGTGTCGGCAACCGGGTCGCTGCTGGTGGTGGACCCGTCGCGCCCCGCCGAGCCCGCGATGGTCGAGGGCACGCTCGCGCGGCTGCCCCTGGCCGGTGGTCCGGCCACGCTGTGGAGCGCCACCGCGCCCGACGCGCACACGCTGCGCGCCCACCTCGGCGACGCGGCCCTGGCCGAGGTCACCGCCTGATCCGGTACGCCGTTGTGCGGCATCTCGGCCCCCGGCGCTCGCTTCGCTCCTATCCTCGAAAAAGCATGCGATCGTCGGTCGCCGGAGGGCTCGCGAGGAGGCCGTGATGAGTGGCAAGGCTCGACCCGAGGGCATCAGTCCGACAGCCGTGGAGGGCGCTCCCGGGCTGTGGCGCGTCGATCTTCAGCGGCACGATCTCAGCATCGAGGGCCGCGAGGTCGTGCAGAGTCGCGTCGAGTTCACGCCGGACTCGCCGCCGTTCAAGCACTTCCACCCCGGAGAGGAGATCATCTGTGTGCTGCAGGGGTCGCTGGAGTACACCCTCGACGGTCAGCCGCCGGTCGTGTGCAACGTCGGTGACGCCCTGACCGTGCCGTACGGGGTCCACCACCAGGCCCGCAACGTCGGCGACGGGGTGGCCGTCGAGCTGGCCACGTACGTCGTCGAGAAGGGCAAGCCGCTGCTCACCAAGGTGGAGTGAGCCCGACGTCAGCGGCGCGGCCCGGCCGCCTCGGCGTGGTCGCGGCGACCGGCCGGGTCGAGGCGGGCGATCAGCTCGGTGAGGTCGTCGAGCAGGGCGCTCTCGGCCGGTACGCCCACCTCGGCGAGGCTGGCCCGGACCCGCTCGTCGAGGCGGGCGTGCTCGCGGCGGCCCCGCGTCGTCAGGTAGGCCCGGATCCGTCGGCGGTCCAGCGGGTCGATCCGCCGGAACACGAGGTTGCGGTCGACGAGCTGGTCGACAAGCTTGGTGAGGGTGCCCGGCGGCAGCGAGGCCTCGGCGGACACCTCGCTCATCGGGTGGCCCTGACCGTCGGCGAGCAGGCAGAGCACCCGCCACGCCTCGGTGGTCAGCTCGTCGTCGGCCAGGACGGCGGCCATCCGGCGGGAGAGCAGCCGTTCGGCGCGGGTGAGCGAGCGCAGCAGGTCGGCTGGCGCCCCGGGCACGTCTGACATGGAACTCCCTGGGCCGGTGGCCCTGTCATGTTAGCGAGTCGTCCCGGTCCGTGGTGAACTCTGGTCTTCCGACCTGGGCCGGGCAATCATGTGCTCATGTCCGCGCCGGCACCGCCGTGGCTCACCGTCGATCGGGCCGTGGTCAGCATCGCGCTGGTGTACCCGATGCGCGGGCCGGCGGGAATGTTCGGCCCGACCTGCGAACTCTGCGCCCAGCTCGCGGTCGAGGAGATCAACGCCTGCGGCGGGGTGCTGGGCCGGGAGGTGCGGCTGGTGCCGGTCGACGGTGGCGCCCCGCCCGCCGAGGTGGCCGCCGAGGTCGAGGCGCTGGTGTCGGTGGGGGCCGTGCAGGGCGTGACGGGTTGGCACATCTCCTCGGTGCGGCAGGCGCTCGCGCCCCGGGTCGCCCACCGCGTGCCGTACGTCTACACCGCTCTGTACGAGGGCGGTGAGCGTACCGAGGGGGTCTATCTGACCAGCGAGACGCCGGACGCCCAGTTGTGGCCCGCCATGCGGCTGCTCGCGGGCGAGCAGGGCGTGCGCCGTTGGTTCGTGGTCGGCAACGACTACGTGTGGCCCCGGCGCACCGCGCGGGCGGCCCAGCGGTACGCGCTGCGCGGCGGCGGTCGGGTGGTGGGGCAGGCGTTCCTGCCGTTGGAGACGCACGACTTCGACGAGGTACTGCGCCAGATCGAGCGCAGCGAGGCCGACGCGGTGGTGATGCTGCTCGTCGGCGCGGACGCGGTGCGGTTCAACCGGGCGTTCGGGCGTGCCGGGATGGACCAGCGTTGCCTGCGGCTGAGCACCCTGATGGACGAGAACATGCTGCTGGCCAGTGGTGTGGGCGCGACGCGGCGGCTCTACAGCACGGCGGGCTTCTTCGCCGGTCTCGTGACGCAGGAGAACCTGGACTTCCACGGCGAGTTCGCCCGCCGGTTCGGGGTGGAGGCGCCGCCGCTGGGCAGTCTGGGGGAGTCCTGCTACGAGGGTGTGATGCTGCTCGCCGCGCTGATCGCGCAGGCCCGCACCCTCGACGTACGGGCGATCGAGACGGCTGCCGACTCGGTGGCGTACCACGGGCCGCGCGGTCGGCTGCGGCTGCGTCGGCGGCACGTGCGCCAGCGGATCTACCTCGCCGAGGCCGACGGTCTCGACTTCACCGTGCTCGCCCAGCTCTGACCGCCCGTCCGGACCCTTGACAGGTCCACCCAGCCCGGCCCTAAGATACTTCCTGCGTGAAGGATCTGACTCGGGGCCGGATACCGCGATTGTGTCCACCGTCGGCGGAAATCTGTCTGCCGACCATTGTGGTGGCCCTTTCCCCATCGAATTAATCGCCGCCGGCATCGTTCTGCGAGGACGATGTCGGCCATTGTGGCGTGCGCTGTCTCCACGTGCCCGGGAAACAGTCAATTAAGGACTGGGAAACACTCACGCAATCATGCCGGTCGACGCTTTGCGTGCCCGTACCCGATGCGATGACCACCGGCGACGTCCACCCGTCGACCTCGGCATCGCCAACTCCACCGGACCGCACCGACCGTCCTTTCGCTACTTGAGTGCACCGCAGGGAGATTAGATGTCACTTCTTTGGGGCCGCCGCATCCTGGCGGGTGCCATGACCCTCGTCGCCGCGGCCGCCATGACCGCGTGCGGCAGCAAGACCAATGACGAGGGCGGCGCGGCCGGCGTCACCGCCGACGTCTCCGGCGACACCGTCAAGGTGGGACTGCTCAACTCGCTCTCCGGCACCATGGCGATCAGCGAGGTCACCGTCCGCGACTCGATCATGCTCGCCGTCGAGGAGATCAACGCGGCCGGCGGCGTGCTCAACAAGAAGATCCAGCCGGTCGGCGAGGACGGCGCGTCGGACTGGCCCACCTTCGCCGAGAAGGCCGAGAAGCTGATCTCCGAGGACCGGGTCGCCGCCGTCTTCGGCTGCTGGACGTCGGCCAGCCGCAAGGCGGTCAAGCCGGTGTTCGAGAAGAACAAGGCGCTGCTGTTCTATCCGGTGCAGTACGAGGGCCTGGAACAGTCGCCCTACATCTTCTACACGGGCGCGACGACCAACCAGCAGATCGTCCCCGGGCTCGACTACCTCAAGTCCCAGGGAACGAAGTCGGTCTACCTGGTCGGCAGCGACTACGTGTTCCCCCGGACGGCCAACAAAATCATCAAGGCGTACGCGGCGGCGAACGGGATGACCGTGGTCGGCGAGGATTACGCGCCGCTCGGGTCCACCGAATTCGGCACGATCGTCAACAAGGTCAAGTCCTCCGGCGCGAAGGCGGTCTTCAACACCCTCAACGGTGACAGCAACGTGGCCTTCTTCAAGGAGTACAAGTCGGCCGGGCTGACCGCCGCCGCCATGCCGGTGGTGTCGGTGTCCATCGCCGAGGAGGAGGTCAAGGGCATCGGCACCCAGTACCTGGAGGGCCAGCTCACCGCCTGGAACTACTACCAGACCACGCCCGGCGCGGCGAACAGCAAGTTCGTGGCCGCGTACAAGGCGAAGTACGGCGCGGACAAGCCGACGAGCGACCCGATGGAAGCCGCCTACGTCAGCGTCTACCTGTGGAAGGCGATGGTCGAGAAGGCCGGCGCGTTCGACGTCGAGAAGGTCCGCGGCGCGTCCGACGGGATCACCTTCGACGCGCCGGAGGGCCTGGTCACCGTCGACGGCAAGACCCAGCACATCGCCAAGACCGCCCGCATCGGCAAGATCGGCGCGGACGGTCTGATCACCGAGGTGTGGAACTCCGGCAAGCCGGTCGCGCCGGACCCGTACCTCAAGACCTACCCGTGGGCGAGCGGCCTGAGCTGACGACGCCGGCCCGGGCGGGAAGCGCGACGACGCGCCCCCGCCCGGGCCCCCCGACCAGCAGTACGGAGTACCCACCGTGACAGTCCTCTTCGGTCAACTCTTCACCGGCATCAGCATCGGCGCGGTGCTGCTGCTCATCGCGCTCGGGCTGGCGCTGACCTTCGGCCAGATGAACGTCATCAACATGGCCCACGGCGAGTTCATCATGGCCGGCGCCTACACCACGTACGTGTTGCAACAGAGCATCAGCGGGGCCGGTGTGTCCCTGCTGGTGGCGTTGCCGGTGGCGTTCGTGGTCGCCGGCACGATGGGTGTGCTGCTGGAGATCCTGCTGATCCGTCGGCTCTACGCCCGCCCGCTGGACACCCTGCTGGTCACCTGGGGCGTGTCCCTGATGCTGCAACAGCTCGCGCGGGACGTCTTCGGCAGCCCGAACGTGCAGACCCGCGCGCCGGACCTGCTCACCGGCAACGTGGCGTTGCCCGGCGGGCTGACCGTCGCCAACAACCGGCTGTTCATCCTGGCCCTGGCGCTGGCCGCCGTCGCCGCGCTCACCCTGGCGCTGCGGCTCACCCCGTTGGGGCGTCGGGTCCGCGCGGTGGTGCAGAACCGCGACCTCGCCGCGGTGTCCGGTATCCCCACCGCCCGGGTCGACCGGACGACGTTCTTCATCGGCTCCGGCCTGGCCGGGCTCGCCGGAGTGGCGCTCACCCTCCTCGGCCCGATCGGCCCGACCATGGGCACCAACCTGATCATCGACGCCTTCCTGGTCGTCGTGGTCGGCGGGATCGGCCAGCTCAAGGGCAGCGTGATCGTCGCCTTCGCCCTCGGCGTGCTCCAGGCCACCGGGGAGTACCTCACCACCCTCAGCGTCGCCAAGGTGATCGTCTTCGTGGCGATCGTCGCGTTCCTCCAGTGGCGGCCACAGGGCCTGTTCACCCTGCGGACCAGGAGCCTCGCATGACCGCCGTGACACCCGCGCCGCCGAGCACCGTCAGCACACCGGCCCCGGCGGACGCCGTGCCACCGAAACGGCCCGGTGGCCGGTCGCGGCTGCGCACCCTGGCCGGGTTCGCGTTCGGCGCGGCGCTGCTGTTCGCCGTCGCGCCGCTGGCGCTGTCGGACTTCCGGCTGGCCCTGCTCGCCAAGTACCTCTGCGTCGCCATGGTGGCCGTCGGCATCGGCATCACCTGGGGTCGGGGCGGCATGCTCACCCTCGGCCAGGGCGTCTTCTTCGGCCTCGGCGGCTACGCGATGGCCATGCACCTCAAGCTCGCCGACGCGGGTCCCGGTGGGATGCCCGACTTCATGCAGCTGTACGGGCAGCTCGACGAACTGCCCGTGTGGTGGCGGCCGTTCGCCAGCCCGTGGTTCGCGCTGCCCGCCACGGTGCTGCTGCCGATGGCCGTCGCGTTCGGGCTCGGCTCGCTGGTGTTCCGCCGCCGCGTGCGGGGGGCGTACTTCGCCATCCTCAGCCAGGCCCTCGCCGCCGCCATGGTGATCCTGCTGATCGGTCAGCAGGGGACCACGGGCGGCACCAACGGGCTCACCGACATCCAGGGCTTCTTCGGTTACGACCTGGACGACCCGGTCAACCAGCGGATGGTCTACTTCATCATCGCCGGCATCCTGTTGGCGCTGCTCGCCCTGGCCCGCCAGCTCATGCAAAGCCGCTACGGCGAGCTGCTGGTGGCGGTGCGCGACGGCGAGGAGCGGGTCCGCTTCCTCGGCTACGACCCGGCGTCGGTCAAGCTCGTCGCCTACGTGGTGGCGGCGGGTATGGCGGGCCTCGCCGGCGCGCTGTTCGTGCCGGCGGTGGGCATCATCTCGCCCGCCCTGATCGGCATCGTCCCGTCGATCGAGTTCGTCATCGGGGTCGCGGTGGGCGGTCGGGCCACGCTGCTCGGGCCGGTGCTCGGCGCGGTCGCGGTGGCCTGGGCGCGTACCGCCCTCTCCGAACGGTTCCCGGGCACCTGGACGTACCTCCAGGGTCTGCTCTTCGTGGTGGTGGTGGCGTTCCTTCCCGGCGGCCTGGCGTCGTTGTGGGCGCTGGCCCGCCGCCGTGACGCGGACCCCGCGTCGAGCCGGCGCGGGTGGTCGGCGCTGGGTCGGCGCCGCGCCGACCGGGCGGAGGTGGAGGTGGCATGAGCGAACGCACCGAGCGCAGCGAGGGCCATGAGCGCATGCCCAGCCGGCCCAGCATGAGCGAACGCACCGAGCGCAGCGAGGGCCATGAGCGCATGCCCAGCCAGCCCAGCATGAGCGACGACCGGCTGGACGGGTTGTCCGTCCGTGACGTGCGGGTCAGCTTCGACGGTTTCACCGCGGTCGACGGCGTCTCGCTGGAGGTGCCCGCCGGGGACATCCGGTTCCTGATCGGGCCGAACGGCGCGGGCAAGACCACCCTCGTGGACGCGATCACCGGCCTGGTGCGGGCCACCGGCTCGGTGTGCTTCGGCGACCAGGAGCTGTTGGGTCGCCCGGTGCACCGGATCAGCCGCCTCGGCATCGGACGGACGTTCCAGACGTCGACGATCTTCGAGGAGCTGTCGGTCGTGCAGAACCTCGACATCGCGGCCGGCGCGCGCCGAAGCTGGGCGACCCTCGCCCGGCGACGGCGGGGCATCCCCGACGAGGTGGCCGCCGCGCTGGACACCATCGGGCTGAGCGGCCGGGCCGACCAGCTCGCCGGCACGCTCGCGCACGGCCAGAAGCAGTGGTTGGAGATCGGCATGCTGCTGGTGCAGGACGCCCGGCTGCTGCTGCTCGACGAGCCGGTCGCCGGGATGAGCCACGAGGAACGCGACGCCACCGGCGCCCTGTTGGAGACGGTGAGCGGCGACCGCACGGTGGTGGTGATCGAGCACGACATGGACTTCCTGCGGCGCTTCGCGCGCAGCGTGACCGTGCTGCACGCGGGCAAGGTGCTCAGTGAGGGCACGGTGGCGCAGGTCCAGGCGGACCCGCGCGTGCAGGAGGTCTACCTTGGCCACTCGGTCGACGCCGGGTCGGTCCCCAGTCCTCTGGAGGCATGATGCTGACCCTGCGTGGGGTGCACGCCGGTTACGGACGTTCCCGGGTGCTGCACGGGGTGGACCTCGCCGTCCCGCCGGACGGGGTGGCCGCGGTGCTCGGGCACAACGGCGCCGGCAAGAGCACCCTGCTGCGGGTCGCGGCGGGCCTGCTGCGCCCGACCGCCGGCACGGTCGAGCTGGACGGCGAGAACGTCACCCGGCTCGCGCCGCACGAGCGGGTGGCGCGCGGGATGGCGTACGTGCCGCAGGGCCAGCAGTGCTTCCCGCACCTCACGGCGGCGGAGAACCTGCGCCTGGTCGCCGACGGCCGGCGCGACGGCGCGGTGGCCACGGCGGAGGTGCTGGACCTGTTTCCGGCGCTGCGCCCGCTGCTGCGGCGGCGGGCGGGGCTGCTGTCCGGAGGTCAGCGTCAGCAGCTCGCCATCGCCCGTGCGTTGATCACCCGGCCGCGGCTGCTCATGCTCGACGAGCCGACCGAGGGCATCCAGCCGTCGGTGGTCGCCGAGATCCAGGAGCGGATCGTCGAGCTGACCCGGCAGTCCGGCTTCAGCGTGCTGCTCGTCGAACAGCACCTGGGCTTCGCGCTGCGGGTGGCGAACCGCTATCACGTCCTCGAATCCGGCCGGGTCACCTCGCACGGCGACGGGGGAGTCACGGCGGAGCGGGAGGTACGCGCGGCCCTGGCGGTCTGAGCCGGGTCGGGTCGGAGCGTGCCCCGGCGGCATCCTCCGGTTCGTAGAATCCCTGCCATGGCGCAGATCGTCGAGTTGCTGGCCTCGCCCGTGCACCGCTTCCTGGGCCGGCCCAGCGACGGTCTGGCGCCCGCGCCCCCCGGCGAGCTGGTTGATGCCGTCCAGATCCGGGCCGGCCTCGGCATCGTCGGCGACCGCTACTTCGGCCAGGCGGCACACCGCGACGCCAGCGTCACGGTGATCGCCCAGGAGTCGCTGCCGGCCGGCATCGGGCTGGCGCAGGTCCGCCGCAACATCCTCACCACCGGCCTCGCCGTGGACGAGCTGATCGGCCGGGTGCTCGTCCTCGACTCCGGCGACGGCCCGGTGGGCCTGCGGGTGAACCGCGCCGCGCGCCCCTGCGCCTGGATGGACGTCACGGTCGGCCCGGGCGCGTGGAAGGCGCTGCGCACCACGGGCGGGGTCCGCTGCACGCCCCTGCACGACGGCGTGCTGCGTATCGGTCCGGTCACCGCCACCGTGAGCTGACCGGCGCTCAGACCTGGCTGATGTGCGCGGCGAGGACCCGCCACCCGTGCGGGTCGTCGTGCACCCAGGTGCGGGTGTAGCGCAGGCGCGCGCGAAACGGCGCGCCGTCGAACATCCCGGCGACCCGGGCCAGGCAGAACGTCACACCGGTCGACCCGACGACGAGCAGGTCCAACTCCTCCTCGGTCAGCTCCTCGACGACCGAGGTCCGGTCCCGGTGCGCGGCGAGATCCTCCGCCTTGGTGTGCTTTCGGCCGTCGGGGCCGATCGCGATCAGTTGGTCGACCAGCAACTGGTCGAGGGCGGCGGCGTCACCGGCCCGCTGCGCGGCCTGCAGGGTGCGTTCGGCGTCGAGCAGCTCCGCCTCGCGTGCGCTGTCCGGCATGGCGCCGTCCTCCCGGTCTCCCGCTCCCGGCGTCACCGTCCGGACTGACCGCATTGTGGCAGGCCACACCCCCCGGACGGGGACGCATCGGCGCGGCGGCGCGCCCGCGCGTCTCGGGAAACCGCCGGCAGGGGTCTGATTCATCCCGAATACTGGCTTCATGCCACGGAAGGTGATGCCGAATGAGTGCTTCTAACACGTCCGGCCAGCAGGCGGGGCTGCCCACCATCGTGCTCGTGCACGGGGCCTTCGCCGACTCGTCGAGCTGGAACGGGGTGATCGCGAACCTCAAGCGCCGGGGCTATCCGGCCATCGCCGTCGCCAACCCGCTGCGCGGCGTGCAGGGGGACGCGGCGTACGCCCGCTCCGTCGTGGACAGCGTCGACGGTCCGGTCGTGATGGTCGCGCACTCGTACGGCGGAGTGGTGATGACCGAGGCCGCGGACGGCGCGGCCAACGTGAAGGCCATGGTGTACGTCGCCAGCGTCAGCCCGGACGTCGGCGAGAGCGTGGTCGACCTGGTCACGAAGTACCCCGGCAGTCAGCTCGTCACGTCCGTGAAGATGGTTCCGTTCCCCCAGCCCGACGGTGGGACCGGCATGGACCAGTACATCGACCAGGAGAAGTTCCCGGCCGTCTTCGCCGCCGACGTCGATCCCGAGGTCGCCGAGCTGATGGCGGCCACCCAGCGGCCGGCCTCGGAGAAGGCCCAGACCGGGTCCGTGACCAAGGCGGCCTGGAAGACGATCCCGTCGTGGACCCTGATCAGCACGCAGGACCAGGGCATCCCGCCGGACCTGCAACGCTTCCTGGCCCAGCGGGCCGGTTCCACCGTGGTCGAGGTTGCCGGGTCGCACGCCGTGGCGGTCTCGCAACCGGGCCCGGTCGCCGACTTCATCGACACCGCTGCCCGCGCCACCATGGGCTAGCTCGGAGAGCGGTCCGTACTAGGCTTCGAGCCATGGCGGACCAGGACGGTCCGGGCGCGGACGCCACCGGAGCGACGCGACCGGTCGAGACGGTCGTCCGGGAGATCCTCGCGGTGGTCCCGGCCGGGTGCACCTGGCTGGTGCCGGTGCCCGACGACCACCGGCCCGTCGCCGACTGGCGGATCGAGGCCACCAGTGGGCAGAGCCCGGACATCTACGGTCGGGGCGTCGACCGCGTCGGCGCCTGCCTCAGCGAGCTGTACCCCAGCATGGTCGGCGGGCCGCTCTGGCAGCTCTACGAACGGGTGTTCAGCACCGGGTCGTCCGGCCGCCTGGCCGACTTCCGGTACGTGGAGAGGCGTACCGGGGTCGTCGCCGACTCGCTGTTCGACGTCGAGGTGCACCGGGTCCTCGGCGGCCTGCTGGTGTCCTGGCAGCGGCTCGACGAGGACCGTCGTCGCCTGGACCGCACCGAGCTGCTGGGCAGCCTCGGCTGGGCCGAGTACGACCTGGCCAGCGGGATCAGTCAGTGGTCACCCGGCATGTACCGCGTCTTCGAGCGGGATCCCGCGCTCGGGCCGCTGTCGCGCGCCGAGCAGGCCGCCGCCCTGCTACCCGACGACTACATGCTGCGCGAGGCGGCGTGGCAGACGCTTGACGACGGGGAGTCCTCCGACGTGACGGTCCGGTTCCAGACGACCGGCGGGGTGCGGCATCTGCGGATCCTCTCCGACGTGTCCCGGGACGCGGACGGCGTACCGCTGAAGATCCACGCCGTGGTGCAGGACGTGACCGCCCGGGTGGACTCGCGGACCGCCATCGAACGGCTCAACGACCAGTTGCGGACGCGGGAGCTGACCGCGCTGGCCGAGCACCGGCTCGCCGGGCAGTTGCAGAACCTCATCCAGCCCGTGCCCCGCGAGACGTTCGCCCTGCCCGGCATCGAGGCGGTGGTCAACTACCTGCCGGCCGAGAGCACGGCGCAGGTCGGCGGTGACTGGTACCACGCGCAGGCCCTGCCGGACGGCACGGTCGTGCTCGCCGTCGGCGACGTCGCCGGTCACGGCCTGGACGCGGCGAGCGGAATGGCACACCTGCGCTTCGCCCTGGTGTCCTGGCTGTCGATCGGCATCGGCGACCCGTCGGTGCTGCTCGGGCACCTCAACCGGCTCTGCGGTCAGCTCTCGATCACCGGCACCGCGGTGGTCGCCGTGTACGACCCGGCCACCCGGGCGCTCTGCTGGGGTCGGGCCGGGCACATGGCGCCGCTGCTGTCCCGAGCCGGTCGGACCGATCCGCTCGAATGCCCGCCGGGTCTGCTGCTGGGCGCCGTGGCCGACTCGACGTACCCGGTGCTCACCGCGCGACTGTGCCCCGACGACCTCGTGCTGTTCTACACCGACGGCCTGGTCGAGCGCCGGGAGCCCGGGCAGGACCGGTTGCGGCAGGTGAGCGCCACCCTGTCCGCGCTCAGCGCGACGCCGGGGGAGCAGACCCTCGCCCGGCTGCGGAATCTGCTGCACCACCCCAGCCCGGACGACGACACGTGCACCCTGGCCGTCCGCGTGCTGACCTGATCCACGCCCGGCTCACCGCGACAGCCGGATCCGGACCACCGTCCCCGCACCGGCGGTGAACACCCGTACCTCGTCGCAGATCTGCTCGACGATGGCCAACCCGCGACCGCGTACCGCGTTGGCGGCGGGCATCTCCCGGCCGAGCGTCCGCGCCGGGCCCTGGTCGACGACGTCGCAGAACACCTGGTCACCCTCTGCCCAGAGCCGGACCCGGCCGCCGCCGGTGGTGTGCTGCAACGTGTTGGTCGCCAGTTCGCTGACCGCGAGCGCCAGCAACTCCACCCGCTCGGCCGACAGGCCCCGCGCCGTGGCGCCCTGGCAGACGAACGTGCGCAGCTCCCGCAGGTCGGCCGCCACCTCGTACGCCATCGCGTCGATGCGCGGCTCCTCGGCCACGGCGTGCGCGTTCGGTCGGTCGGCCGCCATCAGCTCGCCAACCGCGGGTCGTCGGCGGGCGGACGCAGCAGGTTGCCCACGCCGGTGATGTCGAGGACCGTCGCGACCGGACCGGAGGCGTTGACCGCGTACAGGTGCCGGCCGTCGGCGCGCGCCGCCTGGTGGGCGGTCACCAGGCCGTGCAGGCCCGTGGAGTCGAGGAACCGCAGCCCGCCGACGTCGACCACCACCACCGCGGCGGCGCGTACCGCCGCAGACAGCACGGTCGTCAGCTCGGGCTGCGCCGCCAGGTCGCACTCACCGGTCAGCGTGACCACGATCCGCCCGGGTGCTGTGGACGTGCGGGCCTCGAAGTGCGCCATCGGACAGCAGCACCCTTTCTCGTCGCGTCGGCCGTTGTCGGGACATCATGTCATCCGATGGCCGGTCGGCCGTGTCCTCCGTTCGGCGGTTGATCAAGAAGGTGCGGCCAGTGTGCGACGGCGGACGGGTCGGGACCCCGCGTCGTCCGCGACGGACCCGCTCAGCTCGCGTCGCCGCGCGTCCCACTACGGGCGGATGTCCAGAGCGCCGATCAGGTCGTCGCGCAGGGTGAACCGGTACCGCAGCTCGACCGGGCTGCCCGGGAAGTCGCCCGACAGCCGCGTGAGGACCAGGTAGGAGTCGCCGGCCTGGGGCGTGACCCGCACCGGTTCGGCGGTGTACGAGTACTCCGCCATCGTGCGCTCCCGCCAGGAGCGGATGGACGGACGGCCGTCGTACAGCCGGTCCTCGTCGGCGACGCTCGCCGTGTCCGCGAAGCAGGCGACGAAGGCGTCCACGTCCCCGTCGCCGACGGCCCGGAAGTACCGGTCGATCACGTCGGGCAGGTCGACCGCCATCTGCTCCTCCTGCGGCCCGGGCCGCCCGTCGGGGCGGCCACCGTGGTCCCGGTCCGACCTCACGGTACGAGACGCGGCGGGTGGGGCGCGGCGCAACCGGCAGAACCGCCGGGCCGGCCCCTGCGGGGTTTGTCGCCGTCCGGCCCGGGTAGCCACGCGTTCCGGCGACGGAAGGGGCGGGTCCATGGCCGAACTGGCGTTCGTCGACAAGGTGGCGGCACGGGCGGGTATTTCGCCGGCCGAGGCACGCCCGCTGACCGAGGCCGTGCTGCGGACGCTCACCGAGCGTCTCAGCGGGGGAGAGGCCACCGCCCTCGCTCCGCACGTGGCCGACGAGCTGAGTCCGCTGCTGGTCAAGGCCGCCGAACCGCCCGAGCCATTCGGGTACGACGAGTTCCTGCGCCGCGTCGCCGATCGCGCCGGCACGGACCGGGCCGGGGCCGAGCGGGGCGTACGGGCGGTCCTCGAGACGATGCACCGGGTGGTCGGACACCGCGAGTTCTCCGATGCCCTGGCCCAACTCCCGGCGGATCTGCGGGCGCTGGCGCAGCCGCTGCCGCACGGCCCCTGACCGACGCGCGCCCGATGCGTCGGTGACCGTTCGGTCCCTGGCGTGCCGCCACGACACCGGATCTACTGTGCGTAACCGATCGAACGCGCAGTGGCGGTTGTCCCGCGCCCGTCCGCCGGGTCGTCGCCGCTCCGATCCAAGGAGCGTCGCCTTGGCGTCCATGGTGTCCCCGCGTCCCCTGCTGACCGCAGCGACGACCCTCGTCGCGATGATCACCCTCGCTCCCGCTCCCGCCGTCGCGTCCCCGCACAGCTATCGAGTCATCGACCTCGGCACCCTGAGCGGAGGTGACGGCGCTGCGACGGCGATGAACGATCGCGGCGACATCGTCGGCTGGAGCACCGTCGCCGGCGGCGCCCGGCACGCCGTGCTCTGGCGACACGGCGTCATCACCGACCTGGGCGTGCTGCCCGGTGACACCGATTCCAGCGCCGTGGACGTCAACGAGTTCGGTGACGTGGCGATCACCTCGTTCGGCTCGGACTACCTGACCCGCGCGGTGCTCTGGCGCGACGGCCACCTCCGTGACCTGGGCACCCTGGGCGGGGAGAACAGTGTGGCGATCGGCGTCAACGACCGGCGGCAGGTGCTCGGCAGCAGCCCTCCGGCCGACGACATGTCGCACCGCTTCCTGTGGCGCGACGGGGTCTTCACCGACCTGGGTCAGGAGTACTTCTACGAGTTCACCGCCGACTTCAACAACGCGGGCGACGTGGTGGGCGGGTTCAACGTGCCGCCGCAGGACTACCCGTGCACCTGTGTCGGTGGCCGGCTGCGCGACGGCGTCCTGACCCAGATCGGCAGCGAGGCGCTCGGGATCAACAACCGGGGCCAGGTGGTGGGCGCGGCGAACGGCCGGGCGTTCCGCTGGCAGAACGGGACACTTACCGACCTCGGCACGCTCGGCGGTGACCGGAGCTACGCCACCGCGATAAGCGACCGTGGGGTGGTGGTGGGCAAGAGCGCCACCACCACCGTCGCGTGGCACTCGTTCCTCTGGCGCAACGGTGTGATGACCGACCTGACCACCCGGGGCTTGTGGGAGACCGACTCGATCGAGGACATCAACATCCGCGGCCACCTCGTCGGCGCGCGGGGGAACCGACCGGTGCTGTTTCGCTGAGCGTCGGTTCCTACCCGGCTCACGAGACGGGGCGTGGCCTGACCCGCCGGTCTGACCACGCCCCCTCGTCCGAGGTCAGCCGGTTACCCCGCTGCTGACCACCCACTTCTGGTGTGCGCCGCCCGCGTACGTGCCGAGCTGGATCTGGGTGCCGTCGCCGGTGTTACCGCCGGCGGCCTCCATGATCTTTCCGGACTGCGGGTTGCGGATGGACCCGTCGCTCTGTGGCTGCCAGACCTGCGCGCCGGTGCCGTTGCAGGTCCAGAGCTGGATCTTCGTACCGTTCGCGGTGCCCGCGTTGTCCACGTCCAGGCACTTGCCGAGCACCCGGTACGTGTCGCCGACCCGGGTCCACGACTGCGCGGCGGTGCCGTTGCAGGTCCAGAGCTGGATCTTCGTACCGTCGGCGAAACCGGAGTTGTCGACGTCCAGGCACTTGCCGCCGACGCCGGTGATGGTGCCGCCGATCGGCGGCGGTGGGCTGCCCGGGATGGAGTTGAGCGTGTACCACGCCTCGGTGCTCCACAGTGACTGGCCGCTGGTGGAGGTGAACGGTCGCGGCGAGCGCAGGTGCACCACCCGACCGGCCTTGCGGCCGGCCACCGCCAGGCTCACCTTCTTTCCGTCCGACGAGAGAGTGGCCGAGGTGACGGTGAGGGTCTCCTCGTCGATCTTCGGCCCGCCGTAGGCCGACGTCGCCACGTACCGCCATTGCTTGATCTTGTAGTGGGACGCGAGGTCGGCGGCGGTCGCCGCCGAGACGGGCTGGGTGTACTCCACCTCGAAGCCGGTCGTGGTGGCGCGCATCGCGAGCATCTCGAACGTGGTGGCGGTGTTCGGGGTGAGCTTCTGCAACCCGTACGTCAGCTTGCCGGTCTGCCCCCAGTTGCCGCCCGCGCCGAGCCCGCCGACGTAGATCGCGCCGTCCGGGCCGAGGTTGACCTCGGAGACGCCCGCCTCCAGGCCCTGAGTGAGCCGGAACAGCGCACCCTGGTACTCGCCGTTCACCTTCTCCACGTTGGCGCGCTGGAGACCGCCGTAGGTGACGTCGCCGATGACGAACTGGCCGGCGTACCGCCCGCTGGTGAGGTAGAGCGGCGTGCTGGGCGAGTTGGCGATCTCGTTCTGCGGCATCCACAGCACCGGCGGGGTGACCAGCTTGGCGTCGAACGGGCCGACCGGGGTCGTGTAATGGTTGAAGAAACGGCCCTGCTTGATGTGCACCAGCTTCGACGACGGCAGCCAGCCGCCCTGGTTGTCGGTGACGAAGATGCCGCCCTCCGGGCCCCACCCGATGCCGTGCGGGGTGCGCAGGCCGCCGGCCACGTAGCTGACCGCGCCGGTGTCCTTGCTGACCTTGATGGTGGTGCCCCGGTTGGCGGCCGGCTGCGGCACGGTGGTCGCGCCGCCGTAGTCGATCGACACCGACAGGTTCACGTAGAAGAACCCGTCCTGGTAGAGCAGACCGAAGGCGAACTCGTGGAACTTGCCGCCGTACGGCCAGGTCGCGACGGTGTCGAGGCGGTCGGCCACCTCGTCGCCGGTGGTGTCCACGAGCCGGGTCAACCGCTGCTTCTCCGACACGTAGACCACGCCGTCGACGACCTTGAGGCCCATCGGCTCCTTGAGCCCGCCGGCGATCTTCTTGGTGGTCACCGCCCCGGGACTCGTCGCGCCGCCGGTGCCGCCCATGATGTACACCTCGCCGTCCTGGGAGGTGCCGGACTGGTCGCTGCCACCCCAGGTGCTGATGACGAGCCGCCCGTCGGGCAGCCAGTCCATCCCGGTGACCTTCGGCTGGAAGCCGCTGGGTCGCAGGTTCGTGAGCGTGTAACCCGGGTGCACGCCGGTCAGCGGCAGGCCGTCACCGGGCGTGTCGCTGACACCCTCGCACTCCTTGCGTCCCGGCGCGGTGACCCGGACGACCCCGGCGTCGGTGCTCAACGCCGAGTTCGGTACGACCACGAAGGACGACGAACCGGGTGTCCGCCACTCCAGCGTGATCTGCTGGTCACCACCGCGCTCGAAGTGGTCGATGCGCAGTGGGTGCAGGCCGGCGGCGAGGGTGACCGTGCCCTCCTTGGGCGGGGTGGCGCCGTGCAGGCCGTCGTGGTTGACGACCACCGTGTTGTCGATGGTGAGCTTGGACCCGTCGTCGCTGCTGAGCCGGAAGGTGTAGCTACCGGCCTGGGTGACGGTGATGTTGCCGAGCACCTGCGAGACGAAGTTGTCGTCGAAGCCGAAGTCGGCCGCCGACGTCCAGTTGATCGTGGACATGAGCTTGTCCACGTTGGGAGTCTGCGCCGGCTTGAGCGTACAGATCTCCGAGAGCGGCACCTGGACGTCGTAGACGTGCAGGGTGACGCCCGGTTCCTGCTCGGCGGCGGCGTCGGCCGGGTCGGCCCAGAAGCCGACGGTGAGGACGAGCGCGAGCGCGCCCAGGACGGGACTGCGGAATCGGCGAGGCAGCCGTGTACCCATCGTTCCTCCAACGAGGATGAGGAGTGACCGACGGCCGGCGTGCAGCGATGGTGAGGCGGTGGCCGCCGGCCCCGGTCCGTAACGTCCTCGACGCCGACGAGTGACGGTCCGGAAACACCGGGTTGATGGGTCGGAACATTAAGGGGTTTCGATTGAGGTGTCCATGCCTTTGCATCGATACATCAAAAGTTCCCGATGTCTCTGCGAAAGCTCGCGGCACTGATCCCTGAATGTCCGGGGATGTGACCGGCTACCCGGGCCTCAGCGGCGGCCGCGACGAGCCGGCCGGCGGTTGGTTCCGCCGCGCTGACGCGGGGTGCCGCCGCCAGTTGGACGTGCGGTGCCGCCGCGCGGGCGGGCCCCGCCGCCGGTCGGCCGTGCCGCCGGGCGACGGCAGGCCGCCACGACGATGAGCGTGCCCACCACGGCGACGATGACGACGGGGATCACCCAGGACGGGAGCCCGCCCTCCTTCGAGGACGACGGCGGCGCGGCGGCGGGCGTGACGGCCGGGTCGAGGGTCGCGGCCGGCACGGCGGACGCCGACGCGGTGCCCTCGGCCTGGGCCAGCAGGGCGGGATCGGGGCCGTTCGTCGGCGCCGTCCAACCGGCCGGGGCCGCCGTGCTCGGTCCCTGGTAGTCGAAGGTGACGGTGCCGCGTACCGCCTCACCGTCGGACGCGACCGTGAGGTAACTGGCGGTGTAGCGGCCCTTCGCCGGCCAGTGCGCGACGGTCACCATCGCGGGAAAGCCGGTGTGGTACAGCCGCGGCTCGAAGGTGCCGTTGACCATGAAGTACTCCTGGACCGGCTTGTCCAACCGCTTCGGCTCGCCGTGCGACCAGCCGCTGTCCACCCGTGCCCCGTCCGGGCCGGTGAGGGTGAAGTGCGCGTTGGCGGCCGGCTTCTCCGTGAAGTACAGCCCGACCCTCTCGAGGGGCTGGCGCACCACGGTGCCGGTCAGCGGAGTGGAGGTCGCCAACTGGCCGTGCGCGGACGCCGGGGTGGCGGGCAGCGCCAGCGACGCGACCACGAGTACGGCCAGCACCGACAGGGCGCGACGTACGACATTACCGACAGTGACCAGCCTCGATCGCATTCGTTCATCATGGTCATTTCCCCGCCGCCGAACAAGACGTAGAGTTCACCCTCCGACGATCACCCCTACACCCCGTCCCCTCGCGTCGTTCGGAGTTCACCCGTGTCCGTCCCCGGTTCGCGCCCCACCGCCCGCTCCGCCGCCCTGCTGGTCACCGGTCTGCTCACCGCCGTGCTCGCCACGGGCTGTGGCCAGGGCGACGACCCGTCCGTGGCCGCCCCCTCGACGGCCCCGACATCCGCCGCCGTGCCGACCCCCTCCGCCGCGCCGACCACGGCGGGCAGCCCCACTCCCACCCCCGCGGCCAGTACCCCCGCCGCCGTCGACCGGGAGATCACCGTGACCATCGCCAAGAAGCGGATCACCCCGCCGACCGGCCGGGTGACCGTGACCAAGGGCCAGTCGGTTCGGATCACGGTCACCTCGGACGTCGCCGACGAGCTGCACGTGCACGGCTACGACCTGGGCGCACGCCTCCCCGCCGGCACCGCGGGCTCGGTGGAGTTCCGGGCCGACAAGACCGGGTTGTTCGAGGTCGAGACGCACGAGACCGAGCTGGTGCTGTTCCAGCTCGTCGTCCGCTGATCGAGATGTCCGCCGCACCCACGCTGCTGGCGCACGGCGTCGGCGGCCGGCAGGACCTCCCGATCACACTGCCCGAGCTCGTCGTTGCCGCCGCCCTGACCCTGGTCGTCACGTTCGTCGCGCTGGGGGTGCTCTGGCGGGAGCCACGCCTGGACCGGGACGCCGCAGGTGGTCGGCCGGTGCCGGACCGGCTGGCCCGCCTCGTCGACGCCCCCGCGTTCCGGTGGGTGCTGCGCGCACTGGGCCTGCTCGGCGCCGGCTGGTTCTGTGTGGGCCTGCTCGCCGGGCCGGACACCCCGGAGAACCCGACGGCCGGAGTGCTCTACGTGCTCCTCTGGGTCGGCCTGGTGCCCGTCTCGCTGCTGTTCGGTCCGGTGTGGCGGGCGGTCAACCCGCTGCGTACCGTGCATCTGCTCGGCGCGCTGGCGGCCCGGCGCGACCCGGCGCGCGGCGTCCGTGAACTGCCGGCCGGTCTGGGCCTCTGGCCCGCCGCGCTCACCCTCTTCGGGTTCGTCTGGCTCGAACTGGTCGCGCCGGACCGGGCCACCCTGCCGGTCATCACCGCGTGGCTGGCCGGGTACGCCGTGGTGATGCTGGCCGGCGCCGTGGTGTTCGGCTCGGCGTGGTTCGACCGGGCCGACCCGTTCGAGGTCTACAGCGCGCTCGTCGGCCAGCTCGCTCCGATCGGTAGGGCCGCCGACGGGGTGCTGGTGTGGCGCAACCCGCTCGACGGGATCGCCGGGCTGCGGCCCCGCCCCGGGCTGGTCGCCGTGGTGATCGTGCTGCTCGGCTCGACGATGTTCGACAGTCTCTCCAACGCGCCGGTCTGGCTGCGCTTCGGCCAGGAGAACGGGCTGCCTCCGGTGGTCACCGGCAGCGCGGGACTGGTCCTGGTGATCGGGGCGGTGGCCGTGGCGTACCTCGCCGCCACCGGGGTCGCGGCCCGCGTCGGCCGCACCGAGCAGACCGACGCCGGCGCTGTCGGGGCGCGGCGGGTGCCGGGCGAGATCGCGCACTCGATCGTGCCCATCGCGGTGGGTTACGTGGTGGCGCACTACTACTCGCTGCTGATCCTGGAGGGTCAACGCACCCTCGCCCTGCTGTCCGACCCCCGCCACACCGGCGCGGACGTCTTCGGCACCGCCGGCTGGGAACCGCACACCGCGTTGGTGACCCCGTCCGGGGTGGCCAACCTCCAGATCACCGTCATCGTCATCGGGCACCTGCTTGGCACGCTGCTCGCCCACGACCGCGCCCTGTACCTGTTCCCCCGGGCGCGGGCGGTCGCCGGTCAGCTTCCGCTGCTCGCGCTGATGGTCGCCTACACCGTCGCCGGCCTGCTGCTGCTCTACGCGGGTTAGCTCCGGGTGAGGATGGGGGCGTGGACTCGGCTCTCGCGCGCTACCTCGACGACCTCGTGCGCACCTCCCGGGAGGTGCTCGGCGACGACCTCGTGGGCGCGTACGCGGCCGGTTCGGTGGGGCTCGGCGCGTACCAGGCGGGCCGCAGCGACGTGGACGTGGCGCTGGTCTGTGCCGGCCCGCTCACCGGCACCGTCAAGCGGACGCTGGTGGCGCGACTGCGACACGAGGCGCTGCCCTGTCTGGCGCGCGGGCTGGAACTGGTCGTCTACCGGTGGGCCGTGGCGGCGGCCGGCAGCCCCGCACCCGGCTTCGAGGTCGAGCTGAACACCGGACGCGCCATGCCGTTCCGCCGTACCCTCGACCCGGCCGACCGCCCGAGCGCCGACGGCTGGTTCTGGTACGGGCTGGACCGCAGCATCCTGCGCCAGAGCGGACTGGCGTTGCTCGGTCCGCCGGCGGCCGAGGTCTTCGCCGACCTCGACCCGGCCGACCTGCGTCGCCTGTTGGTCGAGGCGCTGAGCTGGTGGCTGGCCCTGCCGACGCCGCCGGACGACCGGCCCGCGCCCGGCACCGAGGACGCCGTGCTCGGCGCCTGCCGCTCGCTGGTGCGGCACCGCGACCGCGTGTGGCTGTCCAAGGTGGACGCCGGCCGGCGGCTCGTCGACACCGGCGAGCCCGCCGAGGTGATCCGTCGGGCGATCGCCGCCCGGCACGGCGGTCCACCGCCCACCGGCGCCGAGGCCCGCGCCTTCCAACAACGGGTACGCGCCGAGATCGCCGGCTGACCTGTGCTCAGCGCACCGGTCGGCTCTGCAGCGACGCGAAGAGCAGGTTGAGGCCCTCGGCCATGGTCGGATGCGTGATGATCGCGTCCCGCAGCGCGGTCCACGGCATCCGCGCGAGCATGGCCAACTGCACCGAGGTGATCACCTCGCCCGACTCCGGGCCGAGCAGCGCCGCGCCCAGGATCAGGTCGGTGCGGGTGTCGATCACCGCCTTCCACATGCCCCGGGTCTCACGCAGAGTGCGGGCGCGGGGGATCGCGGCGACCGGCAGGTGGGCCACTTCGACGTCGTATCCGGCGCGGCGCGCGTCGCTCTCGCTGAGACCGACCCGCGCCAGCTCCGGGGTGGTGAAGACGGTGTACGGAACGAGCCGCCCGGCCGTACTGCGCCGCTCGCCGGCCAGGTTCGCCCGGATGATCCGGTAGTCGTCGAGCGACACGTGCGTGAACTGCGGGCTGCCCGCGACGTCCCCGGCCGCCCACGTCCGCTCGGCGCTGGTGCGCAGATACTCGTCGACCAGCACGAAGCCACGTTCGTCGAGCCGCACACCGGCCGCGTCCAGCCCGAGCCCGTCGGTGACCGGCGCCCGGCCGGCCGCCACCAGGACCTCGTCACCGGTCACCACGCTGCCATCGTCGAGAGCGACCCGGAGCGTCCCGACGGGATCACGATCGACCCGGGCGACGGCCACGCCGACGCGGACGTCGATGTCGTCCGCGAGGAAGACCCGCATGAGCGCGTCGGCGACATCGGGGTCCTCGCGGCTGAGTAGTTGCGGGCCGCCCTCGATCACCGTCACCGCGCTGCCGAACGAGGCGAACATCTGCGCGAACTCGACCCCGACGGTCCCGCCGCCGAGCACCACCAGCCGTGCCGGCAGCCGATCCAGCCGGAGAAGGTCGTTGCTGGTCAGCACTCCGGCCTCGGCCATCCCGGGCACGGGCGGCAGATGCGGGCGGGTGCCCGTGTTGATGACCACGTCGGCGCCCCGCAGCAGTCGCTCACCCCCGTCCGCCAGCCGCACCCGAACGGTCCGAGGGGCGACGAACCGGGCCGCACCGATCACCAGGTGCAGACCCGAGTCGAGGAACTGCTGCCGGTTGGCGGCGACCATCCCGTCGACGACGTCCTGCTTGTGCGTTCGCAGCAGGTCGACGTCGACCCGGCCACCCTCGACGGCGAGGCCGAGCGCGGCGGCGTGCCGTAGCTGGTGGGCCGCCCGTGCGCTCGTCACCAGCGCCTTGGTGGGGATGCACGCGACGTTGATGCAGCTCCCGCCGATCATGCCGCGCTCCACCATCGCCACCCGGCGGCCGGAGCGGGCCACGTCCATGCTCAGCGTCTTCCCGGCCTTGCCGCCGCCCACGACGAGCAGGTCGAAGTCCTCCGGTTGGTCGGTCACGGGCACTCCTTCGCAGCCACGAGGCGCTCGTCGTCGCCACCCCGGCCGGCGGTCGTCGGTGCGTGTCGGCCCGCCCAGCCTGCCAGCTCCGAGGGACCGTCCGGGGCGGTTCCCGACGAAACCAGGTGGCGTACCAGGGCGGCGAGGGTTGGCCGTTGGCCGTCAGGCCTCGGCGGTGACCAGGTAGAGAGTGAAGCTCGCCAGCAGCGGACCGGCGGTGAGACGGCGAAGCCACGGCCGGACCTCCCGGTCGACCAACTCGCCGGCCGCCACCGCACGGGCGGAGTTGCGCCGCAGCCCCAGGATCCGATCGGCCGTGCCGAAGTCCTCGAAGACGACGGCGATCGCCTCGACCGATCGCACCCGCAGGCCAACCCGCGCCGACAACCGGACCAGCTCCCGACCGATGGTCGGGTTCCGCACCCGCCCCGCCACGAACCGGGCGAAGCGGCGGCTCGTCTCCACGTCCTCGTCGGCGACGGCCAGGGTGTCCCAGTCCGGCTCGGTCACCACGAGCACACCCGCCGGGCGCAGCACCCGGCGAACCTCCGCCAACGCCGCCGCGGGATCCTCCACGTGCATCAGGACCCGATCGATCCGGGCCCGGTCCATGCTGATGTCGTCCAACGGAAGCGCATGGGCGTCGCCCACGCGCAGGTCGATCCGCGGCCGGTCGGCCAGCCGCCGACCCGCCTCGGCGAGCATCCTCGGGTCACGGTCGACGCCGACCACCAGGCCGTCGGCCCGGACCACATCGGCCAACCGCCCCAGGTCGGTGCCCGGCCCGCAGCCGACGTCCACCACGGTGTGCCCCGGCCGTAGGTCGAGAGCGTCGACGGCGCGCCTCTTGTAGTAGCGCCCGATCGGGGTGGCCGCGGCCGTGTCCAGGTACGCGATCCGGTCCGCACTCGTGAGCTGGCTCATCCGCCCATCCCACCATCGACTCGTGGGTGTGCGGCGCAGCCGGTGCGTGGGTTCGGTGAAGATCGCCGACCCCTGGTCGTACCGGGCCCGGAGAGCGTACGCGCCCCGGGCCCGGTCCACCGGTCAGTGCCGGGCGCTGCCGTTGTCGCTGACCGGCTGCCCGAAGGCCAGGAAGGGTACGGGCGTCGGGTCGGGGCGAGCGAAGATCGGCTCGGGTTGCGGAACGGGCGCCCCCGAGGTGGCCGTCCGGTCGGGAAGCGCAATCGGATAACGCGCGGGCGTCCCCTCCGGGCGCTCGTCATCGCTCCGGTCACCATCGGTGTGCTCCGCATCGGCGGAGGTCTCGTCGGCTCGGGTCCGATCGTGAGTGGCCGCCTCGTGGGATCCGACCTCGTCGTCACCGAGCCGGTCCGCGTCGACCCGGTCGTCGCGGGACTGCTCGGCGGCGTCCCCGTCGCCGCCGGCACGCTCGGCAACATCGGTGCGGTCACTCGACGGCTGGTCGACGGAGAGGAGCTCCACACTGGCGCGGGAGGCGGCCGACCGTGGACCGACCATCGGGTACTCGGCCGTCTCCGTACCACCGGCGGCGGCGGCCATCACGGCGGCGGCGGCCAGGTCGGCCACCCGCTTCGCCTCCCGCTGCACCCGGGCGCGGACCTCCTTGGCGTGCCGCTCGGCGGAGTCGCCGGCCCGCCGGGCCTCCTCGAGTCGGGTCGCCTCGGCGGTCAGGTCGCGGCGCACCTCGCTCAGCCGTTGCTGCATCCGGGACAGCTCGTTCTCCAGGGTCTCACCCTCCTGGCGGACCTCGGCGAGCTGCTGCTGGGCGGTCTCCAACTCGGCGTGCAGTTGGGCCGACTCCTCCCGGCGCTCCTCGATCTCCTGCTGGAGCGCGGTCAACTGCTCCTGGTGGCTGGCGGCCTGCTCGTCGGCCCGGTTCCGCAGCTCGGTCACGTGCTGCTGAGCCTCGGCGAGCAGCGCGGCGATCTGCTGCTCGGTGGAGCTGCGCTGCTCGGCCAGCTCCTCCTGCGAGGCCGCCTGCAACTCGGCGATCTCCTGCTCGGCGGCGCTGCGCCACTCGGCGACCTCGCGTTCCACGCCGGCCTGCCACTGCGCCATCTCCTGCTGATTCTTGGCGCGGGCCGCCTGGACCTCCTGCTGGATCTGCGTACGCGCCGACTTCATCAGCGCGTCGGCTGCCACCCGCGTCTGGTTGAGCTGCTGCGCGCTCTGCTCGGTGATGCGCTTCGCCTCGTGCTGGGCGCGTTCGTGCGCGGCCTCACCGTCGGCGCGCAACTGCTCGGCGCGTTCCCGGATCGCCGTCAACTCGGCCTCGGCCACGGCGCGGCGTTCCTCGTACGCCTGCTCCTGCTCGCTGCGCCGCGCGGCCACTTCCTCGGACAGGTCCTGTCGTGCCTGCGCGGCCCGCTCGCGGGTGTCGGCGAGGATCCGCTCCGCCTCGGTGCGCAGCTCGTTGGCGCGGTCGGCAGCCGACTCGGTGATGAGGGCGGCCTGCTTCTCGGCGAGGGTCAGTATCTCGCCCACCATCGGGCCCAGGTCCTGGAAGGAGGCGCGGTCCACCTGAACCGGCTGCTCGTGCATCTCGGCCAGCTCGGCCCGCAGCCGCTGCACCTCGGCGGTCAGCTCACGAACCCGTACCGCCGACCGCCCGTGCTCGCCGCTGAGCATGGCGATCTGCCCGTCGAGCTGCTCCAGGTGCCGCTCCACCTGGCGTTTGTCGTAGCCGCGCAGGGCGAGCTCGAAGCTCGGCCGCGAGGCCGCATCATCGCGTGTCGCGAGCGGCTCAGCGCCGATGGACATGCACCATCCTCCGTACGGTCGGGCGCAAGGTCAACCGCCCTGCGGGCCGTGAGTGTGGCGCAACGCTACCGCCGTGCCCACCCCCGTGCGAAGGCACGCACCCCCCATTCGCCGATCATGGAGTCGTGGTGCCCGGAAGGCCCTGATTGGCGGCTCTTGTCATCCACCACGACTCCACGATCGACGGTGCGGGTCGGGGTCAGCGGCGGCGGGCCAGCAGGACCGCGTCGTGGTGGACCGCGTCGTGAGAGCCGGGGCGGGGGCGGGTTGCGGTGGTTTGGACGTCCCAGTGGGTTGGGTTCAGCTCGGCGGCGATGTCCTCGGCGGTGTACATCATGTCCGGCATGTGCATCCGGTGGCTCGACGTCCACAGGTCCATCGGGTGGTGGCCCACGATCAGCAGCACGCCCCCCGGGGCCACCGCGGCGGCCAGGTGGGCGAACAACTCCCGCCGCTGCGTCGGGGGCAGGTGCATGTAGTGCGCCGTCACCTGGTCGTACGACTCCTCGGCGGGCGGCTTGTCGCGCAGGTCGGCGTGGAGGAACTCGATCCGGTGACCGACTCCGGCGGCCTCGGCGTGCTCGGCGGCCCGACCCAGGGCGGTGGTCGAGATGTCCACCGCCGTCACCTGCCAGCCCCGCTGGGCCAGCCACACCGCGTCGGCGCCCTCACCGCTGCCCACGTCCAGCGCCCGCCCCGGGCTGAGATCGACGGTCTCGGCGACCAGCTGCGGGTTTGGGCGGCCGCTCCACACCGCCGACTTCGACAGGTACCGCTCCTCCCAGGCCGGCTCCTCGAAGGTCGTCGCGACCAGCTGCCGGTACGCGGTCACCGCGTCCCGGGTCTCCTCGGCGATGAGATCGGCGTTGATCGCCGCACCGGCCAGGAGACCCGCGGCCGCGGACGTGATGACCTGACCACGCAGATCGGCCACGTTGCCGGCCACCCAGACGCCCGGCACGGTCGTCGCTCCGGTGGCGTCGGCGGGGATCTGGGTGCCGATCACGTGCCCGCCCATCGTCACCTCCTCCGGAGCCAGGCCCAACCCCACGAGCAGGTCGGCGCGGGGCGACGTGCGGGTGGCGACCACGACGGCGTCGAGCGCCACGACGCGGCCGTCGGCGAGCCGGACACCACTGAGCGCGTCCCCGGTCACCTCAAGCGCGGCGATCGGGCCGGGTACCACCGGAATGCTCCGGGCGGCGAGCCGTTCGGCCGTCTCCTCGTCCGGGGTCGGCGCGTCGTGCAGCAGGAGCAGCACGTCGGAGGACCACTGCCGCCACATCTCGGCCTGGTGCGCGGCCATCGGCCCGGTCGCCAGGATGCCGATCCGCCGGTCCCGGACCTCCCAGCCGTGGCAGTACGGGCAGTGCAGCACGTCGCGACCCCACCGCTCGGCCACCCCGGGCACGTCGGGCAGCTCGTCGGTGAGCCCGGTGGCCACCAGGAGCCGGCGGGCCCGCACCGCGTCGCCGTCGTCGAGGGCGAGTCGGAAGCCGTCGTCCTCCCTCGTCACGGTACGGACCCGGCCGTCGCGGAACTGCCCGCCGTACCCGGCCACCTCGGCGCGTCCGGCGGCGATCAGCTCGGCCGGCGGCGTCCCCTCCCGGCCCAGGTAGTTGTGCACACGGTCGGCGGGCGCGTTACGCGGCTCACCTGAGTCGATCACCAGCACCGACCGCCGCGCGCGGCTCAGCGCCAGAGCGCCGCTGAGCCCGGCCGCGCCACCGCCGACCACCACCACGTCGTACGTCTCGTCCACCGGAATGTCTCCCTCTTCGTCGGCTGAGCCCACCATCCGTCGCCGCCGTCGAGATGGCAAGTATCGTTGCCGTTATGGCAAACGACGACACCGCCGCGCTGGCCGCCGTCGGTCCCCGGTTGCGTGCCCTGCGCCACCAGCGCGGCACCACGCTGACCCAGCTCGCCGACCTGACCGGCATCTCGGTGAGCACCCTGTCCCGGCTCGAGTCCGGCAGCCGCCGGCCCACCCTGGAGCTGCTGCTTCCGCTGGCCCGCGCCTACCAGGTGGCCCTCGACGAGTTGGTGGACGCGCCGGCCACCGGCGACCCCCGCGTACGCCCCAAGCCGATCGTCATCCACGGCGTGACCCACCTGCCGCTGACCCGCCGACCCGGCGGCCTCCAGGCGTTCAAGCAGATCTTCCCGCCGGACCCGACCGCCGGTGGACGAACCCCGCAGGTCCACGAGGGGTACGAGTGGCTGTACGTGCTCTCGGGTCGGCTGCGCCTGGTGCTCGGTGACCGCGACCTGATCCTGACGCACGGGGAGGTGGCCGAGTTCGACACCCGCATCCCGCACCTCATCATGAATCCGGGGCCCGGCACCGCCGAGGCGCTCAGCCTCTTCGGCCCGCAGGGGGAGCGGCTGCACGTCCGCGCCCGCCCCGTCGGGTCCGACCAGGCCGACTGAACGGGTGACGTGCCGCGGGGGCCGGACCGGTTCCCCTCCGGTCCGACCCCCGCGACGTCCGCGCTAGGCGCGGAGCCTGCGCTGGCGGACGGCCAGCAGCAACGCGGCACCGAGCAGTACCGCGAGCACCCCGGCGGTCATCCAGCCGCCGATCGGGAACGACGTACCGGTCACCGGCAGCTTGCCCTTCACCGGAATGGTGATGGTGGACTCCGGCGCGACCGGCGCGGGGCCGTCCGGCGGCGTGCCCGTCGCCGTCGCGGTGTTGCGCACCGAACCGTGGTGGATGTCGGCCTTGCTGACCGTGTAGGTCGCCGTGCAGGTCACCGCCGCGCCCGCGGCCAGGGTGACCGCGCCGTTGGGTGTCCGACCCGGCCCGCACGTGATCGGGCCGAGATTGGCCGGTGACGCCGGCGCCGTGAGGGTGTCGGTGATCGTGACGCCGGTCAGCGTCACCTGCCCGGTGTTGGTGACGAGGAACTGGAACGGCACCTGCTGACCGGGCCTGCTGATCTTCTCGGTGCTGCTGGACTTCACCACGGTGATCGCCGCGCCCCGGGTGGCGGTGACCTCGGCGGTGACGGGTCCGGAGCGTACCGGGGTGGGCGGCTCCTGGCCCGGGATCGTCGGCGGCGTGCCGGCCGCCACGGCCGTGTTGGTGATCCGGCCGGCCTCGATGTCCGCCGCCGTGACGGTGTAGGTCGAGGTGCAGGTGGTGCTCGCTCCGGCAAGCAGGGTGACGCTGCCGTTCGGGACGGGCGGGGTGCCGCAGGTGATCGTCCCGGGCGTGCCGGTTCCGGAGAACTCCGTCTCGTCGACGGTCACCGAGGTGAGCGGAGTGTTGCCGGTGTTGCTCACCACGAACCGGTAGGTGACCACGTCACCGGCCGCCGACACCACGGTGGGCGTGGCCGACTTGGCGATGGTGATCGCCGGGTGCGGGATCGGGATGTCCAACGGGGACGGCGGCGAGACCGGCGGCGGCCCGAACGGCGGTGTGCCCGTGGCGGTGGCGACGTTGCGCAGCGACGAGCCGGCGAAGTCCTCCTCGGTCACGGTGTAGGTCGTCCGGCACTGGATCGACGCGCCCGGTTCCAGGGTCACCTGTCCGTTCGGAATGTTCTGCGGGCCGCAGGTGATCTCGCCCAGCTCGGAACGCGGGGACGGCGGCAGCACGGTGTCGTTGACGGTCACCCCGGTGAGGGTGAGTCCGCCGGTGTTGACCACCAGGAAGGTGTACGGCACCTGCTGGCCCGGCGCGGTGATCACCACAGTGGTCGACGCCTTGATCACGTCGATGGCGGGGACGACCCCGGCCTGCGGGATGGTCAGCGTCGAGGGCGGCGAGTTGACCGGCGTGCCCCCGGGTGGGGTGCCGTGTGCGGTGGCGGTGTCGGTGACGCCGTCGTTGTCGAGGTCGGCCTGGGTGACGGTGTAGGTGGCGGTGCAGGTCGTCATCGCGCCGGGGGCGAGGGTGGTGGCGGCGCAGGTGATCGGGCCGAGGTTCGCGTTCGACGAGGGCGGGGCCTGGACGTCGGTGACGTTCACGTTGGTCAGCGTGAGTCCGCCGGTGTTGACCACGTGGAAGCGGTACGGCACCTGCTGGCCGACCATGCTGATCGTGGTGACCTCGGAGGTCTTGACCACCGAGATCGTCGCCACCAGCCCGGATTCGGGGATCGTCAACGTGGACGGCGGCGAGTCCACCGGCGTCTCGCTGTTGGGCGGCGTGCCGTGCGCGGTGGCGGTGTCGGCGACCGCGTTGTTGTCGAGGTCGGCCTGGGTGACGGTGTAGGTGGCGGTGCAGGCGGTCGCCTCGCCGGGCGCGAGGGCGGTCTGCGGGCAGGTGATCGGGCCGAGGTTGTCGTTCGACGACGGCGGTGTCTGCACGTCCGTGACGTTGACGTTGGTCAGCGTGACGCCACCGGTGTTGGTCACCAGGAACTGGTAGGGCACCTGCTGCCCGACCGTGGTGATCGCCACCGTGGTCGACGACTTGATGACCGCGATCGACGGCGTGACGTCCGCCGCCGGAATGGTCAGCACGGACTGGTCCGAGTCGACCGGCTGCTCGGTGCCCGTCGGGGTGCCGTGCGCGGTCGCGACGTCAGTGACCTCGTCGTTGTCCAGGTCGGCCTGGGTGACCGTGTAGGTGGCGGTGCAGGTGGTGGTCTGCCCGGGTGCGAGGGTGGTCTGCGGGCAGGTGATCGGGCCGAGGTCGGCGTTCGACGACGGCGGTGTCTGTACGTCGGTGACGTTGACGTTGTTGAGCGTGACGCCGCCCGTGTTGGCCACCAGGAAGTGGTAGGGCACCTGCTGACCGACGGCGCTGATGGTCGCGCTGGTGGACGACTTCACCAGCGAGATGGCCGGGGCGGGCGTGTCGCCGGGGATCGTCAACGTCGACGGCGGGGACTGTACCGGCGGCCTGCCGCCGGGCGGGGTGCCCCGCGCGGTCGCGGTGTCGCGGACGGAGCCGAAGTCCAGGTCGGCCTGGGTGACGGTGTAGGTGGCGGTGCAGTCGGTCTGCGCGCCAGGGGCCAGGGTGGTCTGTGGGCAGGTGATCGGGCCGAGGTTGTCGTTGGACGACGGCGGTGTCTGTACGTCGGTGACGCTGACGTTGGTCAGGGTGAGTCCGCCGGTGTTGACCACGTGGAACACGTACGGCACCTGCTGGCCGACCGTCTGGATCGTGACGGTGGTGGACGTCTTCACGACCGCGATCGAGGCGACCAGGCCGGTCTCCGGAATGGTCAGGGTCGAGGGCGGCGAGTTGACCGGCGTGCCCCCGGGTGGGGTGCCGTGCGCGGTGGCGGTGTCGGTGACGCCGTCGTTGTCGAGGTCGGCCTGGGTCACCGTGTAGGTGGCGGTGCAGGTCGTCATCGCGCCGGGGGCGAGGGTGGTGGCGGCGCAGGTGATCGGGCCGAGGTTGTCGTTGGACGACGGCGGCGCCTGGACGTCGGTGACGTTCACGTTGGTCAGCGTGAGTCCGCCGGTGTTGACGACGTGGAACGCGTACGGCACCTGCTGGCCCACGGTCGTGATCGAGGCGGCGGTGGAGGTCTTCGTGACCGCGATCGACGGGGTGAGCCCGGCCGCCGGGATGGTCAGCGTGGACGGCGGCGAGGTCACCGGCGGGCCGGTCGGTGGCGTACCCCTCGCGGTGGCGGTGTCGCGCACCCCGTCGTTGTCCAGGTCGGCCTGGGTGACCGTGTAGGTGGCGGTGCAGGTGGTGGACTGTCCGGGCGCGAGGGTGGTCTGCGGGCAGGTGATCGGGCCGAGGTTGGCGTTCGACGACGGCGGGGTCTGCACGTCGGTGATGGTGATGGCGGTGAGGGTCAGGCCGCCGGTGTTGGTGACCAGGTACCGGTACGGCACCTGCTGCCCGACCGTGGTGATCGAAGCGGTGGTGGACGATTTGATGACGGCGACGGCGGCGGTGAGCACCTGCGCCGGGATGGTCAGGGTGTCCGGCTCGGAGACGACGGGCTGGCCGCCGGGTGGGGTGCCGCTGGCGGTTGCCGTGTTGGTCACTCCGCCGTTGTCGAGGTCGGCCTGGGTGACGGTGTAGGTGGCGGTGCAGGCGGTGCTCGCACCGGGGGCGAGCGTGGTGGCGGCGCAGGTGATCGGGCCGAGGTTGTCGTTCGACGACGGCGGCGTCTGGGTGTCGGCCACCGAGATGCCGGTCAGCGGCACGCCACCGGTGTTGACCACGTGGAACGAGTACGGCACCTGCTGCCCGACGGTCGTGATCAACATCGTCGTCGACGACTTGATCAGGGAGATGTCGGCCGGGGTGGCGCCCTCGCAGGAGAGCGTCGTGCTGAACGGGAAGTAGTGGATCTCGCCGCCGCGGTGATCGAGCGTCCGGGTGATGACGCTGCCCTCGGTGTTGCTGGGCGACAGGTCGGTGAGGCTGGCGTTGGGGGCGTAGATGGTCCCCTCCACCGTGGCGGCCTGCGGGGTGAGGGTCAACGCGGTCGCGGTCGGGAAGTTGAACAGGATGTAGCGTGCCTGCTCGCCGCCGATGCCGGCGAAGTTCGGGGCGGTCCAGTTGAACGTGTTGCCGACGCCGGTGGTGTCCACGTTGACTAGCAGCGGGGTGGTCGCGGTGGGCTGGTTGGCGAAGGTCAGGATCTGGATGTTCGCGAGGTCGGCGGCGGTCAGGTTGAGCACGTTCGTCACACCCGGGGTGAGGGTGACCACGGCGTTGCTGCCCGGCGGGATCGGTCGGGGCAGCACGTCGCCGTTCGGCGTCCGGAGCACCACCGTGTTGTCGCAGGTGGCCAGACCGGCGGTGGTGTCGCGGAAGGCGGCGAACGCCGCGCCGAAGTTGATCGGCGAGGTGGGCCCGACGCTGGCGACGGGCTGCCGGGTGACCAGCTCGACCCGGGGGAACGCGTCGTAGTTGTTCGTGGGCAGGATCCGCGTGTTGACCTGGGCGCCGTTGTTGTCGGTGTCGCGTACGACGGTGCCGGTCAGGTTGCCGACCTTCGCGTACCCGTTGGAGAGCACCTGGAGGCGGGTGCCACCGACGCTGCCGGCGAAGTTGACGCGTCCGCCGACGACGAGGGCGCTCGGGCGGGCGTCGCCCGGTACGACGAACGAACCGGCGGTCTGCCCGGCGAGCTGGTAGTTGCCGAAGGTGAGGTCACCGCCGACGGCGAGGGTGCCCTCGTTCTCGTCGTTGATCACACTGGCGTCGCCCTCGGTCATCGCTCCGAAGCTCATCGCCTCGGCGACCGGGTCCACCGGACCGATCGCCTCGTCGACCGCGGCGAGCACCCGGTTGACCCGGGTGGGCGCGGCGGACGCCGGCAACAGACCGGTGAACGCCAGCATTCCGCCGACGGCGAGCAGTGCCGTCGTCCGCGACCCGCGGCTGCCCCACGCGAACATTCTCATTACGCCCCCGTTGCTCGATGTGCGAGCGAAGCGTAACGAGGCAATTGTGGCTATTAGGGGTTTTTGTCCGATTAGCTCAACGAGGTGCGGCCAACGGCTGCGTCGACGGCCCGAAGGCGGTCAGGAACCGGTCGCGGAAGGAGTCCATCGGCCACACCGGCGCCTGTGGACCCGGCCGAAGGCCGTCCTGCCAGCCCCACCCGGTGATCTGTTCGAGGACCTTCGGGTCCCGGGCGACGATCGTGATCGGCACGTCCCGGCTCGCGCCCTCGCCGGTCACGACCGGTGCGGGCTGGTGGTCGCCCAGGAAGACCAGCACCAGATCGTCGTCGCCGTAGGTCTGCACGTAGGAGATCAGCGACTGGAGCGAGTAGGCGATCGCCTGCCGGTAGCCGGCCCGTACCCGGCCGGCGTTGCGGTCATCCTTACCGTCGTCCTTCGCCCCGGCGTCGCCGCGGTAGACCGAGCCGTCGCCCACCGCGTCCCAGCCGATCATGCGGGGCACCGCCGTCCACGGCGAGTGGCTGGAGATCAGCGGGATCTCCGCCATGATCGGACGGTCCGCGTCGGCGCGCACCTGCCGCTGGAAGAACGACAGCGTGTACTGATCGGGCATCGGCGCGTAGGCGAACTTCGGGCCCCGGTAGCCGAGCGCCTCGGTGTCGTAGTAGCGGTCGTACGAGAAGAAGTCCTTCTCCGGCCAGGGTTGGGTCGCCGCCGGCAGCACCCCGACGGTCTGCCAGCCGGCCCGGCGGAACGCGCCGTTGAGGGTGAGCCGGTCGCTGGCCAGCAGACTGCGGTGCCGCTGCTCGTTGTCCGTCCACAGACCCGACAACAGGGTGTCGTGCGCCAACCAACTACCGCCGCCGGACGTGGGGGAGGTGAGAAAGCCGCTGCGGGAGCCGTACCCGGCAGCGCGCAGGCTCGCGGTCCCCGCGTCCAGCACCCCGTTGACCTGCGGCGCCAACTCCGGGTCCTCGACGGCGTCGCGCCCGTAGCTCTCCACGAAGGCGAGGACGACGTCCTTGCCGCGCAGCCCGGTCAGCAACTGCTCACCCGGGGCGTCCTGGAACGGGTCGGCGTCGATCTGTGCGGTGAACCGGCTCCCGTCGTGCAGCCGCGCGTCCACCTGCTCGGCGTGCGCGCCCACCAGCGCGGTGGTCCCGGCGTCGGCCACCGGCACACCCGGGACGATCCGCGCCCCGGCGACGGCGCAGACCACCCAGATGACCGTCAGCGCGGCCACCGCCCGCGTCGCCGTCCGCTCGTGGTCCACCAGCAGCGACGCCAGCCGCCGCAGGGCCACGGTCACCACGACCAGCAGCGCTCCGATCAGCAGCACGACGCCGGCCACCGCGCCCAGCGCGCCGGCCCGCCCCGCCGAGTCCCGGACGAAGCCGAACGCGTCGTCCAGCAACAGCCAGTCCAGGACCAGGTCGAACGGGCGATCGAGGGCTGTGCGGAACCCCAGGTCGGCGAGTTTCACGATGGCCAGCAGGCCGAGCAGCGGCCCGAGCACGGCCACCACCATCCGTCGTGGTCGCGACGGCAGCGCCAGCAGCAGCGCGGCCACCAGCAGACCCTCCAGCGGGATCCGCACGAACGCGCCGGGCGTCAGCTCACCCAGCCGGTCCGGTCCGACCAGGACCGCGTACACCAGCAGGACCGCCAGCACCGTGCCCACCCACCGCAGCGCCCGCCGCGCCGGGCCGCGCGACGCCTGCGACACCACGGGAGTACGACCACCGTCATCATCGGTCGACGCCGAGCGCCCGCGCAGCCGGTCGGCGAGCCGGCGTCGCCGAGGTGCGAGGGTCATCGGGGCCTCCAGTCGGAGTGGACCGTACCGCCGGAGCGCGCCGCCAGCGCGGGCCGGGGCACCGGCAGCGTAGGCGCAGGCACCGGCAGCAGTGGGCGCGCCGGCCGGGGCGCCGGGCGGCGACGCCACAGCCAGGCCACGTCCCGGCCGAACGACTCGATCAGCAGCGCCAACGCCGCCACCAGGACCAGCGTGGTCCACGGCTCCGGCAGCGACCGCGCGGCGGCGACCGTCAACAGCACTCCCTGGGCGGCGGCCACCACCTTGCGCCAGAAGCGCGGCGGCAACGTGCCCCGCAGCCAGGGCAGGACCGCGCTCGCCGCGACGAAGGCGTACCGCATCGCGCCGATGGCCAGCACCCAACTTCCGGCCGTCGGGGCGACGTAGACGCTGAGGACCAGGATGAGGAACGCGTCGACCTCCATGTCGAAGCGGGCTCCGAGGGCGCTGGCGGTGCCGGTGCGCCGGGCGACCTGGCCGTCCACGGCGTCCAGCAGCAGGGCCACCGCGCTCAACGCGACCAGCAGCCCCACCGGCGTCGGGCGGTCGAACGAGTCCACGACCAGCGCGGTGACCGCGCCGACCAGGACGCCCCGGGCCAGCGTCACCCGGTCGGCGGGGCCGAGGCGGGACGCGCCGGACAGGTGCAGGCCCCGGCTCAACGCGAGGCAGGTGACCGCCGCGTAGCCGACGCCGGCCAGCCAACCCGCCGTGTCCAGACCCACGGTGGCGGCCAGCGTCGCCAGCACGACCAGTTGTGCGGTGAGCCCGATCACCGGACCGCTTCGAACTGTGGGCACCGTACCTCCGTGTTTATGATCGACGACCCCGACAGGGAACACGGAAATCAGGGCCGTTCGGTTCGACCGGGACAAAAGGTGAGGTGTACGAGGGTGAACCGCGAGGCGTACGCCTGCTGGGTGCGCGAGCCCGGCGCGGCGGAGATCCGGCCGGTGTCGCTGCCCGCCCCGGGCCCCGACGACGTGCTGGTCCGCGCGCGCTACTCCGGGGTCAGCCGGGGCACCGAGACGCTGGTGTTCGCCGGCCGGGTGCCCGCCGACCAGTACGCGGCGATGCGCGCCCCGTTCCAGGAGGGCGACTTCCCCGGCCCGGTCAAGTACGGCTACCTCAGCGTCGGCGTGGTCGAACAGGGCCCGCCGGAACTGCTCGGGCGTACGGTGTTCTGCCTGCACCCGCACCAGAGCGCGTACGTCGTGCCGGCGACCGCCGTGGTGCCAGTGCCCGACGACGTCCCGCCCGCCCGCGCCGTGCTCGCCGGCACGGTGGAGACCGCCGTGAACGCCCTGTGGGACGCCGCGCCCCTGCTGGGCGACCGGGTCAGCGTGATCGGCGCGGGCATGGTGGGCTGCTGCGTCGCGGCGCTGGTGGCGCGGTTCCCCGGTGTGGACGTCGAGTTGGTCGACACCGACGCCCGCCGGGCCGGGGTGGCCGGGGCGCTCGGCGTCCGGTTCGCCCGACCCGCCGACGCGACCGGCGACCGGGACCTGGTCGTGCACGCCAGCGCCACGTCCGCCGGTCTGCAACAGGCGCTGGACCTGCTCGCGCCCGAGGGCACGGTAATCGAGCTGAGCTGGTACGGCGACCGCCAGGTGCAGGTGTCCCTCGGTGGGGCGTTCCACTCCGGGCGGCTCACCGTGCGCAGCAGCCAGGTCGGCATGGTCGCGCCCGCGCGGCGCGGTCGCCGCAGTTACACCGACCGGTTGGCGCTGGCCCTGGACCTGCTCGACGACCCGGCATTCGACGCGCTGATCACCGGCGCGTCCCGGTTCACGGAGCTACCCGACGTACTCGCCCAACTGAGTTCGGGTGACCTGCCCGCGCTCTGCCACCTCATCACCTACGACGACGGGGAGTGACCATGTTCAGCGTGACCGTTCGGGATCACATGATGATCGCCCACAGTTTCCGGGGCGAGGTGTTCGGCCCGGCCCAGCGCCTGCACGGGGCGACGTTCGTGGTGGACGCGACGTTCCGCCGGCCCGACCTGGACGCCGACGGCATCGTCGTGGACATCGGCCTCGCCACCGAGCAGCTCCGGGCCGTGGTGGGGGAGCTGTCCTACCGCAACCTCGACGACGAGCCCGCGTTCGCCGGCATGAACACCACCACGGAGGTGCTCGCCCGTACCGTCGCCGACCGACTGGCCGAGCGGGTGCACGCCGGCGACCTGGGGGCCGGTGCCCGGGAGCTGGCCGGTATCACCGTCACCCTGCACGAGTCACACGTCGCCTGGGCCAGCTACGAGCGGTCACTGTGACCGACGCGGGCCGGCCGCCGCCGGCCCACGCCCCCGACGCCCCGCGCCGACGTACGGTGCACGTCGTCCTGCCGGGGGACATCGACGACCCGGGCGCGCCCAGCGGTGGCAACACGTACGACCGGCGGGTCTGCGCCGGGCTCGCCGAGCGCGGGTGGACGGTGCACGAGCATCCGGTACCCGGCGCGTGGCCGCACCCCGACCCGGCCGACCGGGCAGCGCTGGCCCGGCTGCTCGCCACCACCCCGGACAGCGCCGTGGTGCTCGTCGACGGCCTGATCGCCTCGATGGTGCCGGACCTGCTCGCCCCGCACGCGACACGGCTGCGCCTCGTCCCGCTGGTGCACATGCCGCTCGACGACGAGGCCGAGGGTCGTGCGCTGGCCACCGCCCGGGCTGTCGTCACCACCAGCGAGTGGACCCGACGCCGCCTGCTGACCCGCCATGCGTTGCCCGCCGAGCGCGTCCACGTCGCGCCGCCCGGGGTGACGCCCGCGCCGGTCGCGTCCCAGGGCAGCGCAACCGGTGACCGGCTGCTCTGCGTCGCCGCGGTCACCCGTCACAAGGGTCACGACCTGCTGGTCGACGCCCTGTGCGTGCTGGCCGAGACGCCGTGGACGCTGGTCTGTGCCGGCACGCTGACCCGGGAACCCGAGCTGGTGTGCCAACTGCGCGACCGGCTCGCCGGCGCCGGCCTGGCGGAACGGGTCCGACTGGCCGGCCCGCTGACCGGCCCGGCGCTCGACGCCGCGTACGCCGCCGCCGACCTGCTGGTCCTGCCCTCGCGGGGCGAGACGTACGGGATGGTCGTCACCGAGGCCCTCGCGCGTGGCGTGCCGGTGCTGGGCACCAACGTGGGGGGCCTTCCCGAGGCGCTGGGTCGCGCCCCCGACGGCGTCGTGCCCGGCCTGCTGGTCCCGCCGGACGATCCGGCCGCCCTGGCCGGCGCGCTGAGCTGGTGGCTGGGCGACGACGAACTGCGGTCCCGGCTGCGGCGCGCCGCGCTCGCCCGCCGCGACACCCTGACCGACTGGCCGGTGACGACCGCGCGCCTGGCCACCGTGCTGGAGGAGGTGACGGGGTGACCGTCGAGGAGACCCTGCCGTTCGCCGACTGGCTGCGTCTGCGGGAGCCGGCCGACGCGGCGGCCCGCGCCGACGACCTGGTGGACGCCGTCCGGCCCAGGCTGGCCGGCCACGACCCGATCGTGATCCACGACCTGGGCAGCGGCACCGGCTCGATGAGCCGCTGGCTCGCCGCCCGGCTGAGTGGACCGCAGCGGTGGGTGCTGCACGACCGGGACGCCGACCTGCTGGCCCGGGCCGCCGACAGCATGGTCGGGGTCACCGCCGCCGACGGAGCGCCGGTCACCGTTCACACCCGCTGCGGCGACCTGACCCGGCTCAGCGCCGCCGACCTGTCCGACGGCGCGCTGGTCACCGCGTCCGCGCTGTTGGACATGTTGACCGCCGAGGAGGTCGAGCGCGTGGTCACGGCCTGTGTGGACGCCGGTCGTCCCGCCCTGTTCGCGGTCTCGGTGACCGGACGGGTCCGGCTCACCCCCGAGGACCCGCTCGACGCCGCAGTCGAGGAGGCGTTCAACGCGCACCAGCGGCGTACCGTCGACGGCCGCCGGTTGCTCGGCCCGGACGCCGCCGCCGTCACCGCCGCCGCGTTCGCCCGGCGGGGCGTGCCGGTGCGGGAGCGGCCCAGCCCGTGGCGGCTCGGCCCCCAGCAGGCTGACCTGGCCGCCGAGTGGTTCCGGGGCTGGCTGGGCGCAGCCTGCCAGCAGCGGCCCGACCTGGCCGGCCCGGCCGACGCGTACGCCCGGCGTCGGCTGGCCCAGGCGGCGGCCGGCCGGCTCGGCGTGGTGGTCGAGCACCAGGACCTTCTGGCCGGTGGATGAACCATCCACACCCTGGGTACGTGCACTAAAGAGAGTGGACGATCTTCAGGGAGGACCGGCGTCGATGGTGTGGGCCTGGGCACGAGTGGTCGGCGGGGTGGGCCTGCTCGCCGTCCTGCTGTGGCAGGTGGGCGGCGGCGCGTTCCTCGCCGGCGTACGGCTGATCGACGCCCCGGCGCTGGCCGCGGCCCTGCTCATCGGCGCGCTCACCACGGTCTGCGCCGCGTGGCGGTGGAGTCTCGTCGCCGGTGGGCTGGGCGTGCGGCTGCCGCTGGCGACCGCGGTGGCGCACTGCTACCGGGCCGTGTTCCTCAACGCCACCCTGCCCGGCGGGATGCTCGGCGACGTGCACCGGGCGGTGCGCCACGGCCGCGACGCCGGTGACGTCAGCCGGGGCATCCGCGCGGTGGTCTGGGAACGTGCCGCCGGCCAGGTGGTTCTGGTGGGCGTCGCCCTGGTCGTGCTCGCGGCGTTCCCGTCCCCGGTGCGTCCGTACCTGCCGGCCGCCGCCGCGCTGCTCGTGGCGGCCGGACTGGCCGCCGTACTCCTGGCTCGGTTGTTGCCCGGTACCGGCCGGTCCCGGTGGGCGCGTGGCGTGCGCACCGCCGTCGCCGACGTGCGGACCGGCCTGCTGGGCCGGCGGACCTGGCTCGGCGTGCTGGTCGCCTCCGCCGTGATGGTCGCCGGTCACCTGGCCACCTTCCTGGTGGCGGCCCGGACCGCCGGATCCGACGCGCCGCTGACGAGGTTGCTGCCCCTGACCCTGCTCGCCCTGCTGGCCATGGGCCTGCCCCTGAACGTCGCGGGCTTCGGCCCCCGCGAGGGGGTGGCGGCCTGGGTGTTCGGCGCGGCCGGTCTCAGCGCCTCCGAGGGTGTCGCCACCGCCACCGTCTACGGCGCGCTCGTGCTGGTGGCCAGCCTGCCCGGCGCGGCCGTGCTGCTCGCCCGGCGGGCCCGTGAACCCACCACCGCTCGGGAAGCCGCCTCGCCCGGCGGCTGTTGATTCAGTGGTGAAACGGTACGCGTCGCCGCCGTCCCGCGGCGCCGGACGAAGGAGTCCCATGCCCGAAGCACTGCCCGTCGCCACGGTCCGTACGCAGGTCACGGTGCCGTTGGCGTTCCCCGACGGCTACACCACCACCGTCCGGGTGTTCACGTTCAAAGGTCTGGTGGACGGTCGCGAACACCTCGCCTTCGGCCTGGGCGACTGGGCCGGCGCCCTGGACCGGCTCGCCGCCGGTGGGGAGCCGCCGCTGGTCCGACCGCACAGCGAGTGCCTGACCGGGGACGTGTTCGGCAGTCAGCGCTGCGACTGCGGGCCGCAACTGCGCGAGGCGGTGCAGCGGATCGCCGAGACCGGCGGGTTCCTGCTCTACCTGCGTCAGGAGGGCCGGGGCATCGGCCTGTACGCTAAGCTCGACGCGTACGCCCTTCAGGATGCCGGCCTGGACACCTACCAGGCCAACGTGGCGCTGGGCCGAGGCGAGGACGAGCGCGACTACACCGCCGCCGCGCAGATGCTGGCCACGCTCGACGTGCCGCGCGTACGCCTGCTCAGCAGCAACCCCGACAAGGCCGAACAGTTGACCCGGCTGGGTGTCGACGTCGTGGAACGCGTCCCCACCAGCGTCTTCCTCTCCCCGGCCAACGCCGACTACCTGGCGGCGAAGGCCGCCAAGGCGGCCGAAGCAGAGGCGGCCGAGGCAGAGGCAGAGGCGGCAGTGGCCGAGGCGGCCGAGGAGCGGGCGGGCCGCACCCCTGACCGGCCCGTCTCCCGGTGAGCTGCCGGCCGGCGTCGCCACGGCCCTACGTGCTGCTGAGCTGCGCCACCTCCATCGACGGGTACATCGACGACGCCTCCGACCAGCGTCTGCTGCTGTCCAACGAGGACGACCTCGACCGCGTCGACGCGGTCCGGGCCGGCTGTGACGCGATCCTGGTCGGTGCCGCCACCGTCCGCCGTGACGACCCCCGCCTGCTGGTGCGATCGGCGGCGCGGCGGACCGAACGGGTGGCGTGCGGCCAGCCCGCCTCGCCGGTCAAGGTGACGCTGACCGCCCGCGGGGACCTCGACCCGACGGCCCGGTTCTTCACCGCGGGCGACTCCACCCGGCTGGTCTACTGCGCCAGCAGCGCCCTGGACAAGACCCGGGAGCGGGTCGGCGAGCTGGCCACCGTCATCGACGGGGGAGAGCCGGTCGACCTCGAATGGATCCTGGCCGACCTGGCGGCGCGGGGGGTGCGCCGCCTGATGGTCGAGGGTGGCGGGACGGTCCACGCCCAGTTCCTCACCGCCGGCCTCGCCGACGAGCTGCACCTGGTCGTCGCCCCGTTCTTCGTCGGCGACCGTCGGGCGCCGCGCTTCGTCGACGAGGGCCGCTTCCCCTGGCATCCGGGCCGCCGGGCCCGACTGGCCGAGACGCGTCAGATCGGCGACGTGGTGCTGCTGCGCTACGCGCTCTCCGACCGCTGCCCCGACGACTGACGGCGACGCCGCAGCGCGTACGCGAGCGCGCTGAGCAGGAAGAGCGCCCCGCTGAGCGCCAGCCAGCGCAGCAGGTACGGCCGCTGCGTCTGGCCGGTGGCCGCCTCGTGGGTCGTCTCGCCCCAGCGCAGGATGCCCGGCGCGTAGACCAGGAACAGCAGCGCCGTGCCGAGCGCCGGCACCCGCAGGTGGTTGAGCAGCACGACACGACCGCGTGCCGCCGCGAGCAGCACGCGGTCGACGCTCGCGTACACCGGGAACAGCACCAGGTCGTGCGCGACGACCGCGCCGACGAACCAGAGCAGCATCCGGCCGAACGTCGCCTCGTCGGCGAGGCGTAGCGCCACCCAGCCGGCGAGCACGATCACCGCCGTCACCAGGGCGAGATGCCAGGGCACCGCGCCGTAGGCCGCCCGCAGCCGGGCGGCGCGCTCAGTCATCGGTCCGCTCAGTCATCGGTCCGCTCCCGGAAGTCGATCTCGGCGACCCACTTGGTGCAGTGCACGCCGGGCAGGGCGGGCACGATGACCCGGGCCGGATAGCCGTGGTCGGGGGAGAGGTCGACGTCGTTGACCCGCAACGCCAGCAGCGAGTCGGGATCGAGGACCTGGTTGGCCGCGAGCACCGCCGTGCGGAACAGTCCGGCCTGCTCCAGCGACGACACCCGCGCCGAGACCGGGTCGGGGACGCCGGCGAGCGCGGCCAGGTCACGAAGACGTACACCGGTCCACCTCTGCCGGGTCGACCAGCCCTCCACGCAGGCGATGGGCAGCGCGGCCGTGTGCTGGGTCAGGGCCAGCAGGCCGGGCCGGTCCAGGGTCACTGTCCGCCCACCGCCGCGCAGCGTCAGTCGCCAGCTCGCGTCGGTCTGCTCGGGACGTACGCCGGCGGCGGCGACCGTGCGGTTGACCGGGAAGCCGTTCGGCCCGGTGCCGGGCTGTCGCCCCCGGGGAAGCAGCAGCGCGGTACGCCGCAGTGGACCGTCCAGGCTCTCCCCGATGGTCAGTACGGCCAGCAGCAGCGCGCCGCCGCCCACCAGGGCCACCGCCCCACGCCGGCTGACCGTGGCCGGGCCCGATTCGGTCGCGACCAGGCCGTCCGGGTCGGGCGGTTCGGGTCGCGTGTCGGCGCGCGTGGTCCGCAGCTCGGTGCCCGGCGGGCGGGACCGCAGAGCGGTCACCAACCGGGGGAACTTGATGATCACGTGCGCCACGAAGGCCGCCGTGAAGATCCACGCGCCGAAGTAGTGGGCGGTGTAGAAGTCGAAGCCGAACACGTACGAGTACTGGATGTTGAGCAGGCCGGTGGCGATCTGGAACAGGATCCCGCCGACCAGCAGCAGCAGGGTGAGCCGTTCCAGCACCTGCGCCACCGAGCGGGCCGGCGGCCAGGCGAACAGCTTCGGCAGCACCGACCACAGCTTGCCCAGCACCACCGGGACGAGCACGATTCCGAGCGTCACGTGCAGGCCCTGGGTGACCCGGAAGAGCCAGGACGGCCGCGTGGGCCAGTCGAAGACGGGCAGCCGCAGCCAGCCGACGTCCTGCGGGAACGCCTGGTCGAAGCGGGGGCCGTAGGCGGCGTAGTCGAGCAGCCCCGTGAGGATCACCAGTGGTAGCGCCACCAGCAGCGCCGAACCGTAGACGGCGGTGAGCCAGGGACCGCGCAACGGACTGCGCCAGGCCCGTTCGGCCGCGTCCACACCCGGCGGACGATGCCGGGCCAGCCCTCGCCAGAGCCCGCGCGGCGCGCCGTAGCCGTCCGCATCCGACGCGGGGGCCCCGCTGCCGCCCGGGCCGGGCCTTGCTCCTGGCACTCGCTGTTCCCTCCTCGTCGTCACGCTCCACCGTCGTCGGCCCGCCGATCCGCTGGGCGCGAGCGCCGGTGGCGGGCACTGCCGGCAGGTTAGACCGCAGGGGTACGACACAACGGGGTTTACCGCATTACCGAACGCTTACCGGGCCACCGCGGCCCGCCGAGCTGTTGCGAAGTCCTTACGGCTGCGCCGAACCGGCCCGTCGGACGCCCGACCGGCCCTACCGTGTGCGACATGCGCGTACTGGTCACCGGCGCGGCCGGGTTCATCGGGTCGCAGGTCGTCGACCTGCTCGTCGAGCAGGGCCACGAGGTGGTGGCGCTGGACGCGCTCCTGCCCCAGGCGCACGGCGGGGAGCTGCCTGCCTGGTCACGTGAGCACCAGGTGGTGCGCGGCGACGTCCGTGACGGTGCCCTGCTGGATCGCCTGCTGCCCGGTGTGGACGCGGTCTGTCACCAGGCGGCGATGGTCGGCCACGGCCTGGACCCGTCGGACGGCCCCGACTACGTCACCCACAACGACTACGGCACGGCCGTGCTGCTGGCCGCCCTGCACCGGGCGGGAATCGGCCGCCTGGTCCTGGCCAGCTCGATGGTGGTGTACGGCGAGGGGCGCTACGCCTGCCCCGAGCACGCCACGGTGCGCCCCGCGCCACGGCGACCCGAGGACGTGGCGGCCGGCCGGTACGACCCGACGTGCCCCCACTGTGGTCGGGGACTCGACCCGGTGCTCGTGCCCGAGGACGCGCCGCTGGAGCCGCGCAGCACGTACGCCGCCAGCAAGCTCGCGCAGGAACACCTGGCCGCCGCCTGGGCCCGACAGACCGGTGGGACGGTGTGGGCGCTGCGCTACCACAACGTCTACGGCCCTCGCATGCCCCGCGACACCCCGTACGCCGGAATAGCGTCCATCTTCCGGTCGGCGCTGGCGGCCGGGATGGCCCCGCGCGTGCTGGAGGACGGCCGGCAACGGCGGGACTTCGTGCACGTCACCGACGTGGCGCGGGCCAACCTGCTGGCGCTCAGCAGCGACCTGCCACCGGCCACCCTCGTACCGGTGAACGTGTGCTCGGGCGAGCCGCACACCGTCGGGGAGCTGGCGGTCGCCCTGGCCGAGGCGATGGGCGGACCGGCCCCGCAGGTCGTGGGCGGTGCCCGCGCGGCCGACGTGCGGCACGTGGTCGCCGATCCACGCCGTGCCGCGGAACTGCTCGGCTACACCGCCCGGGTCGGCTTCGCCGACGGCGTGGCCGGCTTCGCCACCGACCCGCTCCGCGAACCAGCCGCCGTGGCCGGCTGACCGCCCCGCGCCGCTCCGCTGCCCTGCCGCCCCGCTGCCCCGCTGCGCCGCCGCCCCGCCGCCCCGCTGTCCTGCTGCCCCGCCGCCCCGCCGCCCCGCCGCCCCGCTGCCCCGCTGCGCCGCTCGCCGTCCGCCGCCGGACCTCCGACGTCCGCTAGCAGCCGCCCCGAAAGTCGCTGCCGTGCCCGGCCGAACGGCGTGCCGGGATCGGATCGAGTCGGCCAGCGTCAGGTCGCGGCGCTCGCGGTAGCCGCCGGGGCGGTACCCCCAGTGAGGGTGATGACTGTGAGGCATCAAGATGCCGCACAGTCATCACGCTCAACGGGGTGACCGGTCCCTGCGTTGGCCGTGGCCCGGCGTGCCGGATGGTCGCCCGCCAATGCCCGCCAATGCCCGCCAATGCCCTGCGTGGCCATGCGCCCGCGCGGGTCCGTTGTCCAATCGCACTCCTCCTCACCGCTCGCGCCGTGCCGCTCGCGCTCCCCCCGTGCCGCCCGTTGCTGCGCCGCTCGCCGTCCGTGTTGCGTGTGATCGCGCGGCAGGTGGTCAGGAGACCGTCCAGAGCAGGTGGTTGACGGCCAGCGCGGTGAGCGCCTGCGCGGCCAGCCACCAGCGCCGTGAGGTCACCGGGAGATGGGCGGTGGCGACCAGCAGCCAGCCGACGAACGGCAGCCAGATCCGCTCCACCTCGGCCTTGCTCAGCCCGGACAGGTCCGCGCCGAGGACCGCCACCAGGGCCGCCAGCGGTAGCAGCACCGTGGGGCCGGCTGCGCGTACTCCTGCTGCCGTAGGCAGGGCCAACCGCCCGGCGGCCCGCCAGCCGGGCGCGGCCGCCAGCGCGCGGCGCAGGGCCGGCCCCAGGACCGGACCGGCGCTGAGCAGCAGCGCGGCCAGGTTGGCCCACACCCAGTAGGCGTACGGGCGGTCGGCGGCCCAGCCCTGGTAGTACCGCTCGACGACGAGGTGGTACCCGTCCCACCAGCGGAAACCCGCCGCGACGAACACCGCCGTCACGGCGGCGACGCCGACGGCGGCGGCGAGCAGCGCGCCCAGGCGGTGGGTACGGCGCAGCGCGACCACGGTCAGCGCGAGCACACCCACGAGGAGGAACCCGTACGACAGGTGCAGCGCGAAGCCGAGCACCGCCCCACCGGCCAGGGCGGCCACGCGGCCCCGGACCGCCAGCAGCGCCAGACCTGCCGCGACCACGGCGGCGAAGATGCCGTCGGCCGAGGCGCCCACCCAGACGGCCCCCGGCAGCAGCACCAGGAAGGGCAGGACCGCGCGGGCCGCGTCGGGCGCGCCGAGCGCGCGCAGCGTCACCGGCACCGACACCGCGATCGTGGCGCCGAGCAGGACGCAGGCCAGCGCGGCGGCCGTGCCTCCGCCGAGGCCGACGCGGTCCAGCCAGACGAAGAGGAGCAGCGCGCCCGGCGGGTGGCCCGCGGTGTGGGTGGACCAGGAGTCGGGTTGGAAGTCCACGATCCGGCTGGTGAATCCGGCCAGCATCGTCGGGATGTCGGTCACGCCGGGAACCTCGTGCAGGTACTCGGCCTGCGGGGTGAGCCGTCGGGTCAGCCCCGCCGACCAGCCGTCGACCAGGGCCAACGACATCGTCCAGGCCACCGCCGTCAGCCACGCGGCAGCCAGCAGGCGGCCCCAACGAGCGGTGCGGGCCCACCGGGCGCCCCAGCCCACCACCGCGACCGCCACCACCAGCGCGGCCGGGCTGCCCCAGCCGACGTGTGGCCGCCACGTCGCGTACAGCGGAGCGGCGTCCGCGTGCAGGCCGACGCCGCGCGCGTTGAGCAGGGCCCCCACCAGCACGGCGACGCCGAGCAGCGCCGCCTCCAGCCCCAGCACGAGGAGGTCCCCGGCGTGGCGGCGAGTCGGGGTCCGCCCGGGGGCGGTGGCGTAAGCGGTGGTCGAGGCCATGACCACCGGACGGTACGGCGACAGCCCACGCTCGCGCTCGCCAATCGGCGGCCCGTCACCGGACGGTAAGAAATGCCCGGGCGGTAAGGGTTCGGTAAGCACATTCCGGCCTCCGCCGGGCGGGCGTCGCCCTAGCGTCGGCGGTATGGCGACTGAGATCGACGTGGTGCTGCCCTGCCTGGACGAGGCAGCCGCCCTGCCGGGTGTGCTCACCGCGCTGCCGCCCGGCTACCGGGCCATCGTGGTGGACAACGGTTCCCGGGACGGCTCGCCCGAGGTGGCCGTCCGGCACGGCGCCCGGGTGGTGCACGAACCCCGACGCGGCTACGGCGCGGCGGTGCACGCCGGCCTGGAGGCCGCCGACGCCGAGCTGGTGTGCGTCCTCGACGCCGACGGGTCGTTCGACCCCGCCGAGCTGCCGGCCCTGGTCGCACCCGTGTCCGCCGGTACGGCCGACCTCAGCGTGGGTCGGCGTCGGCCGGTCGGGGCGGGAGTGTGGCCGTGGCACGCCCGTGCCGGCACGGCGCTGGTCGCAGCGTTGCTGCGCCGTCGGGGCGTACCATTGCGGGACCTCAGCCCGATCCGGGTGGCCCGCCGTCAGGCGCTGCTCGACCTCGGTGTCACCGACCGGGCCTTCGGCTACCCCCTCGAACTGCTGATCCGGGCCGCCGCCGCCGGCTGGCGCATCCACGAGACGGACGTCACCTACGCGCCCCGGGCCGCCGGCACGCGGTCCAAGGTCTCCGGTTCGGTGCGGGGCACCCTGCGTGCCACCCGCGACTTCGCCGGTGTGCTGCGGACCGTGGACGGCTCTCGGTGACCGTCCTGCTGGTGGTCGCCAAGGCACCGGTCGCCGGGGCGGTGAAGACGAGGCTCTGCCCACCGGTCACGCCGGCCCAGGCGGCCCGGATCGCCGCCGCCGCGCTGCGCGACACCCTCGACGCCGTCCGCGCCACCCCCGGTGTCACTCCCGTGCTGGCCTGGTCGGGTCGGCTGGCCGAGGCGGAGGACGCCGACGCGTTGACCGCCGCGCTGGACGGCTGGTCGGTGCTGGAGCAGCGCGGCACCGGGCTCGGCGAGCGGCTCGCCAACGCGTACGCCGAGGTCGCTGCCGCGTACCCCGGACGGCCGGTGGTGCAGATCGGGATGGACACCCCGCAGGTGACGCCGGGCCGGCTGGCCGCGGCGGTGGCGGGGCTGCGTGCCTCCGACGCGGTGCTCGGTCGGGCGCACGACGGCGGCTGGTGGTCGTTGGGGCTTCGCGACCCCCGGCACGCCCGGGTGTTGCGGGACGTTGCCATGTCGACGCCCGACACCGGCCGCGACACGTGGGCGGCCCTGACCGGGCGTGGCCTGCGGACCGTGCCGCTGCCGGTCCTGCGGGACGTCGACAAGTGGTCCGACGCCCTCGCGGTGGCCGTCGAGGTTCCCGGTGGACGCTTCGCCCGCCAGGTCGCGGCGGTCCGCCTCACCCTGCTGCCGGAGGGCCGACGGTGAACCCCGTCGACACCGCCCCGGTCAAGGCCGCGCCGCCGGTACGGTCGCCGTCCGGGCCGACGCCGCTTCGGGGGTACGACGGATCCGGCGACCCTTTCGCCGCCGCGCTCGCCGCCGACCGCGTGGCCCTGCGGCGGTGGCTGGTGCACGGCGACGGTGTCCGTAGCCGGCTCCCGGTGGACCGCTGGCACGGCACGGCCGAGTCGGCGGTCACCGGCCTCGTCGCCCGCTGTGGCGGCCCGACGCTCGACCTCGGGTGCGGGCCGGGCCGGCTCACCGTGGCGCTGACCCGGGCCGGCCTGACCGCGGTCGGCGTGGACGTCTCGCCGACGGCGGTGCGGCTCACCCGCGCCCGTGGCGCGGTCGCGGTGCACGGCGACCTGTTCGGGCCGCTGCCCGCCGAGGGTCGGTGGGCGCACGCGGTGCTGATCGACGGGAACATCGGCATCGGCGGCGAGCCGGTGGCGCTGCTGCGCCGTTGCCGGGACCTGCTCGCACCGGGTGGCACGGTCCTGGTCGAGCTGGAGCCGCCCGGCGCGGGGTCGTGGCAGGGCCAGGCCCGGGTGGCCGCCGAGCAGCGGGCCGGCCGGGTGCTGCTCGGCCCGGTGTTCCGCTGGGCCCGGGTCGACGTGCACGCCGTGCACGCGGTCGCCGACGCCGCCGGCCTGTCGGTTCGGGACGTGTTCCGGCAGGGGCGGCGCTGGTTCGGTGAGCTGCGGGCGAACCGCTGAGAGGGCGGGCGTCAGGCCGCCGGCAGGCGCACCACGAACCGGCACCCACCGCCGATGTTCTGCACGTCCACCCGGCCGCCGTGCGCCTCGACCAGTCCGCGTACGATCGCCAGCCCCAGCCCGCCGGAACCCTCGCCGCCGGGGCGGGGCGTGCGAGCCGGCTCGCCCCGGAACGCGACGTCGAACAGTCGGGGCAGGTCGTCCTCGGGGATGCCGCCGCAGGTGTCGGCGATCGCCAGCCAGGCGGAGTCGCGTTCAGATCCGGCGTCCACCCGCACCGTGCCGTCGCTCGGCGTGTAGTGCACCGCGTTGAGCAGCAGGTTGCCCACCACCCGGGCCAGCTCGGGTTCGCTGGCCAGCACGGTGGGCCAACCCGACTCGGCGGCCTCCAGCCGGATGCGCCGGGCCTTCGCCAGGGGCGCGGTGCCGGCGAGGGCGTCGGAGACGACCTCACCCAGTGGCACCGCCGACAGGGTCAGGCGCAGCGCGCCGGCGTTGATCCGGGACAGCTCGAACAGGTCGTCGACGAGACGGGTCATCCGATCGGTCTGCACACGGATCCGCCGGTGGTACTCGGCGACCGTCGCCGGGTCGTCGACCACCCGGTCCTCCAGCGCCTCGGCCATCGCCCGCAGGCCGGCCAGCGGCGTCCGCAGGTCGTGCGACACCCAGGCGACCAGGTCCCGGCGGCCCTTCTCAACCCGGCGCTCCCGCTCCCGGGCCTGGGCCGCCCAGACCGCCGCCACGGCCAGTCGACGCCCGAAGTACCAGCCCACGCCGAGGCTCACCACCGCCGCCGCGGCGACCGTGAGCAGGACGACCTGGAGGTCGTGCGGGGACAGGAACATCGCCTGGGCGACCACCACCACCCCGGCCACCACGGCCACCACGGTGACGGTGAGCAGGACGCACACGTGCACGGTGATCGACCGGTGCCGCAGCAGCCGCAGGGTCAGCGCGCCCAGCAGGCCCACGCCGAGCGCGGCCGCGAGCGCCGCCCCGAAGATCAGCGCCAGGTCACGCATCGGCCGGCTCGTACCGGTAGCCGACGCCCCAGACCGTGACGATGCGTCGCGGCTCGGCCGGGTCGTCCTCGATCTTCTCCCGTAACCGGCGGACGTGCACCGTCACCGTGGACTGGTCGCCGAAGTTCCACCCCCACACGCGTTCCAGCAGCTCGGTGCGTTTGAACGCCCGGGTCGGGTGTCGCATCAGGTGCGCCAGCAGGTCGAACTCGCGCAGCGTCAGGGCCAGCTCGCGGCCGTGCAGGCGGGCGATTCGTGGCCCGGTGGCCACTTCCAGCCCCGCGTCGACCAGCAGTTCGGCCGCCGGCGCGGCCGGCTCACCGGCACGGCGCAGCACCGAACCGACCCGCAGCACCAGCTCCCGCGGCGAGAAGGGCTTACTCAGGTAGTCGTCGGCGCCGAGTTGCAGCCCGAGCACCCGGTCCGCCTCGTCGCCGCGGGCCGTCAGCATGATGATGGGTACGCCGTCCGGCCGCTCCCGCAGTCGCCGGCACACCTGCAACCCGTCCAGTCCGGGAAGCATCAGGTCCAGCACGACCAGGTGCGGCGGCCGGTCCTGGACGGCCTCCAGGGCGGCCAGCCCGTCCGCGACATGACTCACCTCGTACCCGGCGTGTTCCAGGTAGCGGCAGACCACGTCGCTGACCGTCCGGTCGTCGTCGACCACGAGCACCCGCTGCGCCACCGGTCACCTCCCCGCGGCCAGCCTAGCCAGGGCCGATGCGGCCGGCGATTCCGCAGATCTTGTGGTCTCCTTACGTTCCGTACCCCGAGCGCCTGGACCTGCGGCCTCTCACCACTCGCGGCCCCGCAACATGGCCCGACCGAGCGGAGTGACACGGTGACGCACCGACTGGCCGGTCCGCCTGGTGACGGCGAGGCCCGTGGTGCGCAGGGCGGTGGCGTGCCCGGAGGCCGAGGCCACGCTGATCCCGAGTGTCGCCGCGAGGCCGCTTGTGGTGCGCTCGGTGGTCAACGCACGCAGGACGTTGGCCCGGGTCGCCCCGAGGAGGCGGTCGAGTGCCTCCTGGCACCCGGCCGGCTGATCGGCGTGTCTCCGGCCCCCGGTGGGCATGGGATAGACAAGCGTGGTGTGTCTCCAGGGCAGGGCCAGACCGGGGCGGGTCCAGACCGACGGCATCAGCCGCAGTCCCTGCCCGCCGAGATCGACGTCCGCGTCGAACGGCCCGTCGACCTCCAGGACCGGCGTGCGCCATCGGATCATCGGGTGCAGCGAGTTCAGCGTCGCCGCCGCTCCCTCGGCGGTGAGCTGCCGGGCCCGGCGTTCCAGCTCGCGTACGGCGGCGGCGCGGATTCCCGGCCAGAGCGGCTCCAGGACGTGCTCGTGGTAGGTGCGGAGAACCTGGCCAAGGTGCTCCACCGCGGCGACCCGGCCGCGGCCGAGGTCCTGGACCCAGGACGATGGCCCCTGGGTGGCACACGGCAGCGCGGCCAGTTCGGCGCGCAGGCGAGCGGGCGGCGTTGACTGGACGGTGTCGAGCGCTTCGTCGAGGGAACCGGCGCCGTCGGGGGTGAGGAAGTCCGGGATGCCGCCGTGCGCCGGTACGAGGTCCAGCAGTTGGCGTGCCGAGGGTGGGACGGGCCCGGTGCGCTCGGCCTGCCAGAGCTGACGGAACCCGCTGGACGGCTGTTGCAGTGCCTGCGCGCTGACGGCCAGTTCGCAGTACGGGCCCGGGAGGGCGAAGGTCAGTCGGGAAAGGTCCTCGACCCCAAACCGTATCCGGATCACCAGCATCCACCAGCCCGCGCAGCGTCAGAGGTCGATGTTCTCCCGCCGCCTTTGCGAGGTCAAGAGCTTTCAACGAGGGCCGAATAGCTTGCCGCCCCAGCCCTGCTGACTACGTTTGGCCTGGTCGAAGGAGGACGACATGCGACTACGACAGATTCTGGCTGGTGCCACCCTCACGCTCGGCCTCGTCTCCGCGATCGCCGTGGCACCGGCGCAGGCGGCGCGGTCCGCGCTGCCCCCCGATCCAGAGGACGAGTGGAACTACGCGACGCCGGGCAGCCCACCCTCGGACCTGATCTGCGCGACCCATAAGCAGGACAACGTGAACGCGAAGGGCTGCCTGAGGTTGTACGGCGATCAGTGGTGGTCGGTGAACGTCCGCGGTGAGCACATGTACATCGTCTGGCAGAACAAGCTCTGGAACGGCGCGAGTTGGGTCCTCTATCGCGAGGGGACCTGTTTCAACGATCTCGGCACCGGTAGATGGGGTGTGTGCAACAAGGACTACTACGAGAACAGCTCCGTCAACGCGTACGGATACAAGGGTTCTGAACTCATCTTCCAGGTGTGCTCCGCTCTGGGCTGCTCGGCGCCGGTGCGGGAGTCCAACAGACAGTGAGCTGCTCGTCGGCCTCCTGCCGGGCCGAGTGATCAGCGCCTCGGCGCGGGCTGCGTACGATGCGGGGCTGAGTTCCCTCGTCGCGGCGGAGGTATCGGGCAGATGGCAGGCCAGCACGAGGGTTTCGCCCTCGGCGTCGACCTCGGCACGTCCAACACGGTAGCCGTGCTGCGCTGGCCGGACGGTCGGACCCGTCCGGTGCTGATGGACGGTCAGCCGGTCAGCCCGTCGGCCGTGTACGCCGACCCGGACGGCACGCTGCACGTCGGCTGGGACGCCCGGCGGCTGGCGCAGGCCGATCCGGCCCGCTTCGAGGCGAACCCGAAGCGTCGGGTGGACGAGCCGACCGTACTGCTCGGTGACCGGTCGTACCCGCCGGCGGAGTTGCTCGCCGCCGTGCTGGCGGCGGTCGCCCGGGCCGCGGTGGGTGCGGTCGGCTTCCTCCCTCCGGCCGTGCTCACCTGCCCGGCGGCCTGGGACGAGTCACGGCGGCAGGTGCTCGCCGACGCGCTGTTACGGGCCGGGTGGCCGCAGGCGGCCGAGCACACGCTCGCGGGGCCGACGCCACCGGGCACGCGTCTGCTGCGCGAGCCGGTGGCCGCTGCCCGCTACTACACCCAGGTCCTGCACCGGCCGGTGCCGGTCGGTGGCGCGATCGCGGTGTTCGACTTCGGTGGCGGGACGCTCGACGTCGCGGTGTTGCGCAACGAGGGCGCCGACCCGTGGGGTGACTCCGGTTTCCGGGTGGTCGCCGACGGCGGTCTGCCCGACCTGGGCGGCCTCGACCTGGACGCGGCGCTGGTGCGGCGGGTCGGCGAGCTGCTGGGCGAGCGGCACGCCCGGCGGTGGGCGCGCCTGGCCCGCCCGTCAGACCCGGCGCAGCGCCGCGACCAGGTCCGGCTGTGGGACGAGGTACGCGGCGCGAAGGAGACGCTGTCCCGATCCACGGTGGCGCCGGTCGCGGTGCCCGGGGTGGCCGAGGCGGTGCGGTTGACGCGCGACGACGTCGAGCGGGTGGCGGCGCCGCTGTTGCGTCGTGCCGTGGAGCGGGCCCGGGAGGTGATCGCCGCGGCCGGCCTGCGCCCCGACCAGCTCGCCGGGCTGTTCCTGGTGGGCGGCTCCTCGCGGATTCCGCTGGTGGCACGAATGCTGCACGCCGAGCTGGGAGTGGCGCCGACGGTGCTGGACCAGCCCGAGCTACCGGTGGCCGAGGGCGCGCTGACGGACCTCCCGCTGCGCCGAGCGCTGCCGGCGTACGCGGGCCCGCAGGCCGCCCCGCAGGCCTCGCCGGCTGGCCCGTCCGCGCCGGCTGAGGCGTCGCCCGTGCCGGCCCCGGCCGGTCCGTCGCCCGTGCCGGCCCCGGTCAGTCCGCCGGCCGCGCCGGTTGCGGCGGAGAACGCGCCGACCGTGCCGTCGCAACCCGGGCCGGCGTCGGCCATCCCCCCGAGCGGGGCGGGCGCCACCCCGACGCCCACCCCGCCCATCCCGAGCGGCGGTACGACCTGGCGGCGGGCCCGGTGGGTGGTGCTCGGGGCGGTACTCGCCCTGGCCGGGGTGGCCACCGCGGCGACGCTCTACCTGTTGCGGGACCGCTATCCGGACCTGGAGTTCGGACCGTTGCGCGAGCTGTCGAGGCCGTCGGCCGGCGCCGCGCGGCCCAGCGGCATGTGGACCGCGGTGCTCGGCGACCGGGCCTATCTCGGGTACCCGCTGCCGGACGACCGGCTGGAGCTGGTCGCCGTGGACACCGGCACCGGCGACGAGCTGTGGCGCAGGCAGACCGGCGTCACCGCCGACGACTGGACCGGCCTCGTCGCCGTACCGGGGGCGGTTGTCGTTCTCGCGGACGCGCCGGGCGACAGCACTCCGCGTGAACTGGCCGTCCTGGACGCCCGTTCTGGCGCCCAGCGCTGGCACCGGGCGGTCCGCGGCGACGACGACGTCTACTTCTCCGACGACACCGCCGTGCTGGTGGACCGGGCCGCCGGGCGGTTGGTCGGCCTGAAGCTGGGCGACGGCACCGACAAGTGGAGCAGGCCCAACCCGCGTGACCAGTACGGCGGGGTGCGTACCGTCGTCCGGCCGTTGGGCACCGACGCGGCGGCGGGCGGGCCGGCCTTCCTCGGCGGCGCTGCCCGCGACCCGTGGACGGGCAAGGGGCGACGACTCGTGCAGATCGGGGCGGACCGCTCGGCGCGACTGCTCGACATGTCCTCCGGCTCGGTGCTGCGCGAGTGGGGAAATGTGGCCGACCTCGACGACCTGGTGGTGGCGCACGAGGACCGCCTCTTCGTGGCCCCGACCGACGGCGGGTACCAGGTGCTGGCGTACGACCTGGATTCCGACGCGGCGCCGGTGGTTGTCTACCGGGCCGAGAACGCGGAGTACCGGCCGAAGGCGCTGGTGGCCTGCGGCGAGCGGCGGGCCTGTCTGGTGCAGGTACGCAACAGCGACGCCGAGCACACCGAGGTGGTGGCGGCGACCGAGGGGAAGGCGGCGATCTCCTGGTCGGCGCCGGGCGCGACCGACCTGGTGCCGGTCGGCGAGCAGGTGCTCACCCAACGGGAGTACCCGAAGGCGACGGTCAGCCTCTTCGACACGGCCGGCAAGGCGGTACTGACCGACCGCCCCGGCGTGGCGGCCCGACTGGACGCCGGCAACCTGCTCGTCTTCGCCGAGCCGACCAGCACGGTGGCGGACAGCCGGAGCGTGGCCGGCGTGTGGGCCGAGTCGGGCGACGTCGACGAGTTGGGCCAACTCGTCGACGTGCGCAGCGCGTCCTGCTCGTGGAACACACGGGTGATCGCGTGCGGCGCGGACAAGGACTTCGTGCTGTACCGGTTCGCCGACGACTGACCGCCGGCCGGACGGATGCCGGTCGAGTGCGGAGCGGATCCGTGGACGGCGGCCCGTACGATGCTCCGGTGAATCTCCGGGGTGTCGTACGTGCCGATCGTCCGCTGGTGGTGCTCGCCGTCGGGGAGGAGGCCCGCTACCTCCCGGCGGAGCTGCCGGTGCTGCTCACCGGCATGGGCAAGGTCAACGCCGCCAGCGCGGTCGCGGCGGTGCTGGCCGCCGGCCCGCGTCCCAGCCTGCTGCTCAACCTGGGTACGGCCGGCGCGCTGCGCCCGGGGTGGACGGGTATCCACGAGGTCGCCACCGTGCTCCAGCACGACCTGGACACGGCTCTGTTGCGTACCCTCACCGGTCAGACCTACGGCGCGCCGCTCGCGCTGGCCGCCGAGGGCGCGGTGCTGGCCACCGGTGACACCTTCGTGGCCGACGACGACGCGCGGGACCGGCTGGCGCAGCGCGCCGACCTGGTGGACATGGAGGGGTACGCGGTGGCCTGGGCCGCCGCGCAGGCCGGGGTGCCGTGCCGCCTCGTCAAGCAGGTCAGCGACGAGGCGGGCGACGGCGCTGCCCGGACGTGGCGAGAGTCGGTGGACGCCTGTGCCCGGGACCTCGCCGACTGGGCCGGTTCGCACCTTGCCTGACCGTCGCGGGTCATTCGACTGGTGGTCGTGGCCGGAGCCCTCGTGTGGTTTCCTGGCCGCCGTGATGGGGGACCAGGATGTGCCCGACCAGCGCGAGGGCCACGATCGCGGTGACCAGCACCGGTGGCCAGCCGCCGGCCCAGGGCAGCAGCAGCAGGGGTAGCAGTTGCCACGCCACCCGCCGCCATGGCAGGTGGGCGGACAGCAGATAGGTGAACAGTGCCCGGCCGAGCACGAACACCAGCGGTCCGCCGATGATCAGCATCAGCCACCGCGCTGGGGTCGTTCCGGTCGGCCGGTCGACGACCAGGTCGAAGGAGGCCGCGGTGACGGCCACGCCGACCAGCAGCACCAGATGGGTGTACGGAGCGATCCGGGTGGACCTGCCGGGCGCCGACGCGGCCGAGGTCTCGAGCAGCTCGCCGGCCCGAAAGACGTAGATCTGCCAGAGTAGCAGCATGATGGCGAACGCGCAGAGCAGGGAGGTGACTCGGAGGCCGCTGAAATCGCTGCGACTCACCTCCAGGGTGGGCACCAGGATGATGTCGCCGAGGGCCAGGATGACGAACTGCTGGTACCGCTCGCCCAGGTGCGCAGTGGTCCGGTCGTACTGGTCGAGCGGCACCCGCCCGAGCACGGGTGTGGGGTAACGCGCCGCCGCGGAGATCAGGTCGATGGCGATCGCTATCGTCCAGATCCACCAGCGCGCGCTGCCGGCCAGCACGCCGACGATCCAGAGGACGCCGGACACCAGGAACCAGAACAGGAACCGGGTGGCGCGCGCCATCGCCGAGTGGTGCTGCTGCCGGTACAGGGTGCTGACCAGGACGATGCCACGCACCACGTGGGTGCCGACGTAGGCGAGCGCGAAGGCGGTGGCCTGCCCTCTGGTGATCATCGGTAGTGCTGCCGCCATGCCCACCGATCCGACCATGGCGGCCATCAGGATGTACTGGATGGGGCGTTGCTGCGGATCGTAGAACTCGGTGGTCGTCGTGGTGACCGACCAGGTCCACCAGATCGCCGTCAGCATCAGCAACACCGCCGCGCTGTGGGCCCAGGATTCCTGGTCGGCGAGGAGCTTGGAGGTCTGCGCGAGCGCAGCCACGAAGACCACGTCGAAGAGCAGCTCCAGCAGCGTGGCCCGGGTCGACCCGTCCAGCCGGCGTACCAGCGCCCCGGTGCCTCCGGTGGTCATGCCCGGCCTCCCGCCGTGTCTCCCGAGGATTATCGGCGTCGTGGGCGTGGGCCGTCCCCGGATCGGCGATTCCCGCGGGTCGGGGAAGAGGGCGGCCGGAGGTTGCCACGGCGTCGGATGCGGGGCGACGCTGACCCGATCCATCAATCTCGATCTCTTCGGAGGTTCGGATGCGCCGCTCCCCGCTGGCCGCTCTCGTCCTGACCATCCTGCTGCTCGTCGCTCCCGGCGTGGCGCAGGCCGCCGTCCCCGACCCGGCCGCCCGGCCCGCCACCGACCCGGCCGCCCTGTTGACCGGCGTCCGCACCGCGGGAACCGCCTGGGGCTTCGACCCGGCAACCGGCCGGATGACAGTCACCGTCGACGACACCGTGGCTCTCGGCGAGCTGACCGCACTCCGGGCGGTGGCCGACCGGGCCGGTGTGGTGCTGCGTCACGAACCGGGAACGCTGCGTCCCCTGATCGCCGGTGGCCAGGGCATCTACGGCGGCGGCACGCGCTGCTCGCTCGGCGCGAACGCGCGCATCGGCAGCACCTACTACGTGATCACCGCCGGCCACTGCGCCACCGTCGCCGCCACCTGGTACGCCGACAGCGCGCAGACCACCGTCCTGGGGACCCGGACCGGCACCAGCTATCCGGGCAACGACTACGGGCTGATCCGCTACACCGGCCGGATCGCGCATCCGAGCGCCGTCTACACCTATCCCGGGCTGCTCACCATCAACGGCCCCGGCAACGCGTACGTGGGTCAGGCGGTGTGCCGCAGCGGCGTCACCACCGGGGTGCGCTGCGGCACGGTGACCGCGCTCAACCAGACCGTCAACTACGCCACCGGCGTGGTCTACGGCCTGATCCGCACCAACATCTGCGCCGAGGCGGGGGACAGCGGCGGGCCGTTGTACGTGGCGTCCACCGGCACCATCATCGGCATCCTGTCCGGGGGCAGCGGCAACTGCACGTCCGGTGGAACGACCTACTACCAGCCCATCGCGGAGGTGCTAGCGGCGTACGGACTGACCCTGCCCTGATCGCCATTGCGCTCAGCGCAACGGGTTGCTCACGTGGCACAACGCGCCTAGGCTCGGCGGGACCCCGGACCCCTCCCCGAGGACGTGCGCCGCGATGCCGAGCGAGCCCCGACCCGACCGCACGGCCACCTCGGCCGGCCCGCCGCCGGCCGAGGTGGTAACGGTGGGCGAGACCATGGTGATGCTGTGCCCGCCCGTGGGTGAGCCGTTGGAGCACGCCGAACGCGTCACGGTCTCGGTCGGCGGCGCGGAGTCCAACGTGGCCGGCTACCTGGCCCGGCTCGGCCACCGGGCGACCTGGGTGAGCCGGGTCGGCGACGACCCCTTCGGCCGGCTCGTCGTGCGACACGTCGCCGGCACCGGCGTCGACGTCGATCTGGTGGCGGTGGACCCGGCCGCGCCCACCGGTCTCTACGCCAAGGACCCCGGCCCCACGGCCACCGCCGTGCACTACTACCGGGCCGGCTCGGCCGCGTCCCGAATGGACGGCGACACCCTGGCCGACCCACGGCTGGCAGGCGCACGGGTGCTGCACCTGTCCGGAATCACCCCGGCGCTCTCGGCCTCCTGCCGGGCGCTGGTCGAGCGCGCGGTGACCGACCGGCCACTACCGGGCGCGCTGGTCAGCTTCGACGTCAACCACCGGGCCCGGCTCTGGCCCGCCGAACGGGCCGCGCCCGTGCTGCGCGACCTCGCCGACCGCAGCGACCTGGTCTTCGTCGGGCAGGACGAGGCGTACGCCCTCTGGGGCGCGAGCGATCCGGCCGCCGTACGCCGACTGCTGCCCGGCCCCCAGGTGGTGGTCGTCAAGGACGGCGCGGTCGGTGCCACCGTCCTGTTCCGAGACGCCGAACCGGTCGTCGTACCGGCCCCCCGAGTGTCGGTGGTGGAACCGGTGGGCGCGGGTGACGCGTTCGCCGCCGGCTACCTGGCCGGACTGCTGCGCGACCTCGACCCGGCGCGACGGCTGCGCCTCGGTCACCTCGTCGCCGCGCAGGCGCTGGGCAGCACCGGTGACAACGCGCCGCTGCCGCCGTGGTCGTGGTTCGAACGGCTGCTCGACGGTCCCTGGTCGCCACCCGACCTGACCGCCGCGCGAGCAGAGGGCTGAGCGGTGTCCGAGGGCGTCGACCGGGCGATGCGCGTGCTCGAACTCCTGGCCCGCGAGCCGGCGCAGCTCGGCGGCGTGGCCACCCACCTGGGCGTGCACAAGTCCACCGCGCTGCGCCTGCTGCAGACGCTCGAGGCGGGTGGCTTCGCGCGCCGCGCCGACGGCGGCTGGACGGTGGGTCTACGGCTGATCGACCTCGCCCAGCAGGCCCTGGACTCCCTGGACGTCCGCGCGGTGGCCCGCCCCCACCTGGCGGCGCTGGGCCGCGACTGCGGGCACACCATCCACCTCGCGCAACTGGTCGACGACGACCTCGTCTACGTCGACAAGATCGAGGCCCGGGGCCAGGTACGCATGTACTCCCGGATCGGCCGCACCGCGCCGCTGCACGCCAGCGGGGTGGGCAAGGTGGTGCTCGCGTACGGTCCGGCGTCCCGGGTGTCCCAGCTGGTCGACGGGGGCACGCTGCCGGCGTACACCCCGGCCACCATCTGCGACCCGGCCGCGCTGCGCGCGGAGCTGGCGGCCATCGCCGCGCGGGGCTGGGCCGCCGACGACGGCGAGTTCGAGCCGCTGATCACCTGTGTGGCCGCGCCGGTCCGGCAGTCCGACGGCACGGTCACGGCTGCGGTGTCGGTGACCGCGCCGACCGTGGTGGCCACCCTCGCCGACCTGCGCTCCGTACTACCCCGACTGCTGGCGACCACCCGGCAGATCTCCCGCGAGCTCGGATGGAGTGGACCATGACCACAGCGGACTTCGCGCACATCTTCGGCGGTGCCCGAGTGATGGCGATCCTGCGCGGCCTGCCGGTCGCCGAGACGGTCCGGCTCGCCGAGCGCGCCTGGGACCTCGGCATCGAGGTGGTGGAGGTGCCGGTGGCCACCGCCGACGCCGTGCCCGCCCTGCGTGCCGCCGTTGAGGCGGGCGCGGCACGGGGCCGGATCGTCGGGGCCGGCACGGTGCTCGACGACGAAACGGTCGCGGCGGCAGCCGACGCGGGCGCCGCGTTCACCGTCGCGCCCGGCCTGGACCTCGCGGTGGCCGACGCCGCCGCCGCACGCGGCCTGCCGCACCTACCCGGCGTTGCCACCCCCACCGAGGCGCAGGCGGCGCTGCGGCACGGCCTCACCTGGCTCAAGGCGTTCCCCGCCATCGCGCTCGGGCCGGCCTGGTTCAAGGCCATCGCCGGCCCCTTCCCGCAGCTCCGCTTCGTCGCGACAGGCGGCCTGGACGCCACAAACGCCGCCGCGTTCCTGGACGCCGGCGTCCGCGTGGTAGCCGTCGGCTCAGCCCTGACCGACCCCACCCAGCTAGACAAGCTAGCCAAACTAACAACCCAAGATTAACCCCCCGCCCTCCACGCGGCGATCTTGCAGTTTCTGTCCCGACGAAAGTCGTGGATCGGGACTCATCGGCGACAGTAAGTGCAAGATCGGCGCGGGGAAGGGGTTGGCTGCGCGGGGTGGCGGGTTTGTGCCATGGCATGAACGCGCCGGGGGTCGGCGGGGTGGGACAGTGGGGCGTTGCCTTGATGCTGTGCTGCGTACCGCTCCTCAACACAAAGAGGTCATCGTGGCTCTGTCTCCCAGGCGTCGCCGATCCGGGCTGATCGCCCTCGGTACCGCCCTCGCTCTGACCGCCGGGTTCACCCCACCCGGCACGGGGGCGTCCGCCGCCCCGCCCGGCAACTCCACCCGCCCGACCGGCCAACCGCCTGCGGCCCCGGGTCGGGCGTCCACCGTCACCCTGATCACCGGGGACCTCGTCACGGTCACCTCGGCTGCCGACGGCAGCACCGTCTCGGCCGTTCGCCGGCCCGACGGCAGCACGCCGACCTTCCACCGCACCGTGCTCGACGGCGACACCTACGTCTATCCGGACGCCGCGCTGCCGTACGTCACCGGCGGTCTGTTGGACAAGAGGCTGTTCAACGTCACCGACCTGATCGCCGACGGGTACGACGACGCGCACACGAGCAAGCTGCCCCTGATCGTCACCCTGACCGACGCCGCGGCCCGCGCCCGTACCCGCCCCACTGTGGACGGGTCCGAGCTGGTGCGGCCCCTGGACAGCGTGCGGGGCGCGGCACTGACCCGCCCGCGCGAGAGCGCCGAGGAGTTCTGGGGCGCGCTGACCGCCGGCACGGCCCGCCGGACCGGCGACACCCCGACGCTCGCGAGCGGTATCGCCAAGGTCTGGCTGGACGGCCGGGTCCGGGGAGACCTCGCCGAGTCGACCGCGCAGATCGGCGCGCCGAAGCTGTGGGCCGAGGGCAACACCGCCGCCGGTGTGGACGTCGCCGTCCTCGACACGGGGGCGGACGCCGAGCACCCGGACCTCGCCGGCCAGATCGCCGCGTCCAGCAGCTTCGTGCCGGACGAGCCCGACATCCTCGACTACCAGGGACACGGCACGCACACCGCCTCGACGATCGCCGGCACCGGCGCCGCGTCCGGGGGCGTCGAGCGGGGTGTCGCCCCCGGCGCGCGGCTGCACGTCGGCAAGGTCCTCAACAGCGAGGGTGGCGGGCAGGACTCGTGGATCATCGCCGGCATGGAGTGGGCGGCCCGGGAGCAGAAGGCCCGGATCATCAGCATGAGCCTGGGTGGTGAGTCCACCGACGGCAGTGACCCGATGAGCCAGGCCGTCGACCGGCTCAGCGCCGAGACCGGCGCGCTCTTCGTGATCGCCGCCGGCAACAGCGGCCCGGCGACCATCGGCAGCCCCGGCGCGGCGAACTCCGCGCTCACCGTGGGCGCCGTCGACTCGACCGACCACCTCGCCGACTTCTCCAGCCAGGGCCCGCGTGCCGGCGACGGTGGCCTCAAACCCGAGATCACCGCGCCCGGCGTGGACATCCTGGCCGCGCGCTCGCACCTGGTGCGCGGCGGCTCCGGGGACTACACGCTGATGAGCGGCACCTCGATGGCGACTCCGCACGTGGCCGGCACGGCCGCGCTGGTCGCCGCCGCGCACCCCGACTGGACCGGTCAGCGCATCAAGGAGGCGCTGGTCAGCACCGTCAAGGCCACGCCGGACTACACCCCGTACCAGGCCGGGGCCGGCCGGGTGGACGCGGTCGCCGCCGTGCACGCCACGGTCTTCGCCACCCCGAGCGCCTACTCCGGCTTCCAGGGCTGGCCGCAGCAGCCCGACGCGACGGTGGACCGGACGGTCACCTACACCAACGTCGGCAACGCGCCGGTCAGCCTGAAGCTGACCCTCGACGCGACGAGCGCCCCGGCCGGTCTGTTCACGCTCTCCGCCGACACGGTGACCGTGCCCGCGAACGGCACGGCCACCGTCACCCTCACCGCCGCGTACGACAAGCTTCCGGTCGAGAAGCAGGTCAGCGGCATGATCGTTGCCACCGACGCCGCCGGTACGGTCCGCGGTCGCACCCTGATCGGGGCGAGCAAGGAGGGCCAGCGGCAGAACCTGACGCTGGTCGCGAAGGACCGGGACGGCAAGCCGCTCGCCGGCAAGGTCCTGCTCACCACCGACGGCCTGTTCACCGCCGTCGACCTGCCCGAGAGCGGCACCGCGACGCTGCGGCTGCCGGTGGCGAGCTGGTCCGGGTGGATCACCGCCGACGTGCGAGGTGCGCACGGGCCGCGCTCCAAGGGCATGGCGATGCTCAGCTTCGTCGACGTCGACCTGAGCGCCGACCGCACCGTCACCCTCGACGCGCGCAAGGCCCGGCAGGTGCGGGCGGAGGTGCCGCAGGAGGCCACCGCCACCTCGCTGCGGATGGACATCCACCGCTCCACCGGCAACAGTCTCACCGAGAGTCAGGTGCTGCCCGACGACTCGTACGACAGCATGTGGGCGTTGCCGACGGGCCGTGCGGTCACCGACGGCGAGTTCGAGTTCGGCGCCCGGTGGCGGCTGGAACAGCCGGCGCTGACCGTGACGGCCGGCGGCCGGTCGTACGACGATCTGCGGGTGACGCGCTCGACCCCGGCGTTGCCGGAGGGTCGTCGCCAGCTCGACGCGGTCTACGTCGCCGACGCCACCGCGAAGGGGCTGGCGAAGCGGCCGGTCCGGGACCGGGCGGTGGTGGTCCGGCGCAGCGACACCGTAGACGTCGCCACCCAGGCGCAGGCTGCCGCGGCGGCCGGGGCAAAGCTGTTGCTGGTGGTCAACGACGGCGTCGGCCGGCTCCAGCCGTGGGACGAGGCGATGTGGGGCCCGGAGAGCCCGGCCCCCCCGCTGACCGTGGCGACCCTCACCGCCGACGAGGGTGACCAGCTCGTCGCCGAGTTGGGGCGCGGCCCGGTGCGGCTGAGCGTCGAGTCGCACCCGGAGACGACCTACCTGTACGACGTGGCGCACCACTGGACCGGCGCGGTGCCGGTCGACCCGACCTACCGGTTCACCAAGCGAGAGCTGGCCCGGGTGGACGTGGAGTTCCGCAACTACCGGCAGGGCCGGGCGCTGGAGTTCCGCACCGACATCTGGAAGGGCTTCGCGTCCGGCAACCAGGAGATCGCACCGGCTCAGGGCCGACGCACCGACTGGGTGAGCGTCGACCAGCGCTGGCTCTGCGACGCGTTCATCCCTGGGGAGACCGGGCAGCACCCGATGGCGGTGGCCACCTATGCGGCGAACAAGCCGAGCACGGTCACCTGGTTCGGGCCCATCCAACGCCCCCGCATGGGTGGGAGCTACGTTCCCGTGCGCTACCTGGACACCGTCTACCTGCCCGCGCCCGGGTGGGGCGACGGCGGCGGGCATGTCGGTGAGGCGTACGCCAACTTCGACATGGTCAACCGGACCACCCTCTACCAGGGGGACAAGGAGCTGAACTGGGGTAACGCCGAGTACCTCCAGGTGGGCGGCCTGTCCGCGCAGCGGCTGCCGTACCGCCTGGTGGTGGAGAACGACCGGGCGGCCTGGACCAACCCGTACTCTCGGCAGACCCGCACCGAGTGGGGCTTCAGCTCGGCGGCCACCGGCGCGGAGTCGGCCGAGGCGCTGCCGATGATCCAGCTCGACTACGAGGTGGCCATCGACCGCGACGGTACGGCGTCCCGGCGGGCGCCGCTCACCGTGGTGGCCTCGCAGCTGCCCGGTGTCTCGGTCACGGTGGGCGCGGTCACGGTCGAGGTGTCCTACGACGACGGTGGGACGTGGCAGAAGCCGCGGCTGACCCGGCACGGTGACGGCTGGCGTACCGCGCTGGACGCGCCGGCGAAGGCCCGTTTCGTGAGCCTGCGGACGACCGCGCGCGACGCGGCCGGCAACACCGTGAGCCAGAGCATCACCCGGGCGTTCGGCCTGCGGTAGTGCCGGACCGGCCGCCGGTCGGGGTGCACGCGCATCTCGACCGGCGGCCGTCGCCGTCGTGGCTCAGCCGCTGGCGAGGTCGGTGCTCTCCGGCCCGTCGAGGAAGTACAGCTGCGCGTTCTTCTCCGGCAGCTCGATCTCCGGGCCGGGCCGAAAGCCGCTGCGCAGCAGCCGTCGGTGCATCCGGTCGTTGCGCACGTCCGGCTCCATGACGACCCGCAGCCGGCCCGGGTCGGCGAGGACGAACGCCAGGATCGCGCCGAACAGCGCGCCCGTGAAGCCCCGCTCGACGGTCACCGCGGGACCGACCAGCAGGTGGACGCCGACGTCGCCGGGACGTACCTCGTAGCACTCGCCGACCGGATCGGCCCCGGGCTCGTAGGTCTGCGCCAGCGCCGCCGGCACGCCGTCGCGGTGCACCAGGTACGCGTGGTGGGTGTCCAGCGAATCCAGGTACGCGTAGATCTCGCGCACCCGCTCGCGGCTGGCCTCGCGCATCCCCCAGAACCGGGCCCGGTCGGTCGTGACCCAGCCGTGCAGCAGGTCGGCGTCGTCGTCGGGGCGTACCGGCCGGATGGTGACCACACCGAATCCGGGGACGTCGTGTCGGTAGTGCTGTCGGTCAGTGCTCATCCGGCTCCTCGGTGAGGTGGTCCCAGTCGGTCGTCACCGGCAGCAGCTCACCGGCCAGCCACGCGGACCGCTGGTCGTGGTGGTGCTCGTCGCCCGGCACCCCGCTGGCGCCCGACGGGACCACCCACCGGCTGTCGTGGCGTCGGGCCAGGTCCCAGACGTACCGCGCGGCCGGCCCCCGGAAGCATCCGTGGGTGACCCCGGGCACGCTCGACGTGGCCAGCACGCAGTCGTGGTCGCCGTCGAGGCGGGGGCCGGGCGCGGTGTCCGGGTCGGGCAGCGCCCGCCAGGCCGTCAGCCGGTGCAGGTCACCCCAGCGCACGGTGCCGTCCGTCGCGGCCGCGACCTCCTCGGCCGCCGCGCGCACCACCGCCGCGACGTCCACGCCGGGCAGCGGGGCCGCGCCGAGCAGGTGCTCCAGCGCGTAACCGACCCGCGCCCTCAGCGCCAACCAGGGCGCGAACACCTCGGGGTACGCGGGCGGCTCGGCCAGCGCGGCCAGGGCCGGGTGGTCGGCGATCCGGCGTACGACGGCGGCGCGCAGGAGAGCGAAGTCGGCCGCGTCGACGCTGTCGGCGTGCATCCGCCGGTCCCAGCGCAGCAGCCGGTCGCGCAGCGCGGCGGCGGCCGGACCGAGCCCGGTCAGAGCGTCGAGCACCCCCAGCAGCGCTCCGGCCGACCCGAGGTACGTGTCGGTGTGGATCGCGGCCATGTCCCCGACCGTGTGGTTCCGCCCGGCGTCCAGCAGGTCGGCGATGCGACGCGCGCGGTGCGGTGGCGCGAACTCGACGCCGAGCGGCGCGGACAGCCCGCGTTCGTTGGCCATCACCGCCCGGTCGGTCACCTCGGCCCGGGGCATCGGGGCGTACCAGCCCTGCCAGGCGTAGGCGGCCTCCCACGCCGGGACCGGCCGGCGGCCGTTGTCCGGGTGCCGCACGGGCACCACGCCCGCGACCCGGTGCAGCAGGCCACCGGCGGTGTCGGCCGCCTGCGCCACGTTGACGGGTTCCACCCAGTGCCGCAGGGCGCTGTCCACGTCGGACACGCTACGGGCCCGCAGCAGCTCCGGTATCGCCGCGAAGCCCAGCTCGCCGGTGACCCGGGGCGGATAGCGCAGGCTCAGCGCCGTGTCGTCGTCCGGTCCGCCGGCGATCACCGGGCCCCGGTCGGTCTCCACCACCTCCACCTCGACCGGGTCCGCGCCGGCCACCTCGATCGTCTCGACGTGGACGGACGCCTCCCGCCAGCCGTCCGGGCCGAGCGCCCGTACACCCGTGTCGTGCCGGCGCAGCCGCTCGACGTAGACGTCCTGGTAGTCGGCCATCGCATTGGTGATCGCCCAGGCCACCGGGCCGGCGTGACCGAAGTGTGCGATGCCCGGCACGCCGGGCACGGCCAGGCCGACCACGTCGTACTCCGGGCAGGCCAGCCGGATCTGCTGGTAGACACCCGGGTCCTCCAGGATCCGGTGCGGGTCGCCGGCCAGCAGCGCCGCGCCGCTGGCGGTGCGGGAACCGGCGAGCAACCACCCGTTGCTGCCCGCGATCGCCGGCCCGTCGGTGGCGAACGCCTCGACCGCCGCCGGGCCGAGACACCGCGCGACGTGCTCGCGCCAGAGCTTGCCGGGGAACCCCGCGAACAGGATGTGATGCCCCAGCCACACCGCGAGCGGCGTCCACGGCTCCCACCGGCCCGGTGCGAGCCCGACGGCGGCGAACTCCGGCGCGCGGGCCGCCCCGGAGGCGAGGCCGGCGTTCACCCCGGCCACGTACGCGCCCACCCACTCGGCGGTCGCCGCGTCCAGGTTGGCGTGAGCGCGGCGGGCGGTGTCGTCCAGCCGGACCTGCCGGGCGAAACGGTCCCAGCCGAGCGCGTCGACGCCGAGGAAGGCCGCGCTGGTGCCCTGCGACCGGTGCCGCTCGACCTCGATCTGCCACGCCCGGTCGTACGCGGTCACCCGACCCTGCGCCGCGGCCAGGGCGAGCGGGTCGTCGGCGCGGACGTGCGGCACGCCCCACGGGTCGCGGAAGCGCCGCGTGGTCATGCCGGCTCAGCCGTGCGTCGGCGGGCGGCCGGTACGACCAGCGGGGTGCCGGTCTCCGGGTCGTCGATCACCCGGCAGGGCAGCCCGAACACCTCGGCCACCAGGTCGGCGGTCACCACCTCACGCGGGTCGCCGGCGGCCACCACCCGACCGTCGCGCATGGCGATGAGGTGGGTGGCGTACCGGGCGGCGTGGTTGAGGTCGTGCAGCACCGCGACCAGCGTACGGCCCTGCTCCTCGTGCAGCCGGGCGCACAGGTCCAGGATGTCGATCTGGTGGGCGATGTCGAGGTACGTCGTCGGCTCGTCGAGCAGTAGCAGCGGCGTCTGCTGCGCCAGCGCCATCGCGATCCACACGCGCTGCCGCTGGCCTCCGGACAGCTCGTCCACCGGCCGGTCGGCGAGGTCGGCGACCCCGGTCGCGGCCATCGACTCGTCGACGATCCGCTCGTCCTCGCGCGACCACTGCCGCAGCAGTCCCTGGTGCGGATAGCGACCCCGGGCGACCAGTTCGGCGACGCCGATCCCGTCCGGCGCGATCGACGTCTGTGGCAGCAGGCCGAGGGTCCGAGCGACTTTGCGGGCGGGCTGGTCGTGGATGTCCCGACCGTCCAGCAGCACCGCGCCCGCGCTCGGGCGCAGCATCCGCGATAGCGCGCGCAGCAGCGTCGACTTGCCGCACGCGTTCGGCCCGATGATCACCGTGAACGACCCGTCGGGCACCGCCACCGTGAGGTTCTCGGAGATGGTGCGCCGGTCGTAGGCGAGGGTCAGCGCGCTGCCGCCAAGGCGGGAGGTCATGGGTGCTCCTTGTTCAGGGGTGGTCACAGCCGGCCCGCCCGGCGTTCGACGGCCAACAGCCAGACCAGGTAGCCGCCGCCGAGCACGCCGGTCACCACGCCGACCGGAAGCTGGTGCCCGGCGAACGCGCGCTGAGCCACCAGGTCGGCGCCGACCAGCAGGGCCGCGCCGATCGCCATCGAGGGCAGCAGGTTCGGCCCGGGCGCGCGGGTCAGCCGCCTCGCGACGTGCGGCGCGACCAGCGCCACGAACGACACCGGGCCGGCCGCCGCCGCCGCGAACGATACGAGCAGCACCGCCGCGGCGAGCAGGACCAGGCGCACCCGGCGTACCGGCACACCGAGGGCGCTGGCCGTGTCGTCGCCCAGTTCCATCATCCGCAGCGCCGGCGCGCAACCGACGAGCACCAGCGGCGTGAGCACGGCGGTGACGGCCAACAGCGGCCCGGCGTTGGCCCAACCCCGTCCGTCCAGGCTGCCGGTGAGCCACAGCACCGCGCGGGCGGCGTCCATCAGCGGAGCCCGGGTCAGCAGGTAGCCGTTGACGCCGGTGAGGATCGCCGCGACGCCGATGCCCACCAGGATGAGCCGGTAACCGTGCACGCCCCGCCGCCACGCGAGCGCGTAGATCAGCAGGCCGGTGGCGAGCCCACCGACGACCGCCGCGCCGGCCAGGGCCAGGCTCCCGCCGCCCGCGACGACCACCACGAGCGCGCCGGTCGACGCGCCCTGGGTGAAGCCCAGGATGTCCGGGCTGCCCAGCGGGTTGCGGACCAGCGACTGGAACAGCGTGCCGCCCAGCGCCAGCGCGGCGCCGACCAACAGGGCCGTGACCAACCGCGGCAGGCGCAGCTCGGTCACGATGAACTGCTCCGCCACGCTGCCGCCGCCGGTCAGGGCGCGCAGCACGTCGGTCGGGCCCATCGGGTAGTCGCCGCTGCCCATCGCGACCAGCGAGAGCCCGGCGGCGAGCAGCGTCGCGCCGAGACCGACGGTCAGGGCGCGGGGGCGGAACCGCACCGACAACCCACCGGGGGTACGGATGACCGCGCTCACGGGGCCCCCTGAATTCGCGACTGCGGGGCTCGCAAAACCGGCTCACTCCTCGCGCTCACGGGTGGGCCACCCGTGAGCGGCTGACCAGCCAGAGGAAGAGCGGGCCGCCCAGCACGGCGGTGACCATGCCGACCTGGAGTTCACCGGGGCGTCCGAGCAGCCGGCCCAGCACGTCGGCGCCGAGCAGCAGGACCGGCGCGAGCACCGCACAGTACGGCAGCAGCCAGCGCAGGTCGGGTCCGGTGAGCGCGCGTACCAGGTGGGGCACGAGCAGGCCGACGAAGACGATGGGACCGCAGGCGGCGGTCGCCGCGCCGCAGAGCAGGGTGACCGCGACGATCACGGCGGCCCGGATCACGGCCGGACGGGCGCCCAGCGCCCGGGCCGCGTCGTCGCCGAGCGCGAGGGCGTTCAGCGGACGGGCGGCACCGAGGGCGACCAGCAGGCCGACCAGGATGAACGGCGTCACCCGGGCCACCGTCGCGGCATCGGCGCTGGCCAGCGAGCCGACCGTCCAGAACCGCAGCCGGTCCAGCGAGGCGGTGTCCAGCAGCATGACCGCGCTCACGAACGAGTAGAGGGTGGCGTTGAGCGCCGCGCCGGCCAGCGCGAGCCGGGCCGGGGTGGCGCCGCGTCCACCGCCGACGGCGTAGACCAGCGCGGTGACCAGGGCCGCGCCGAGCAGCGCGAACCAGACGTACCCGCCGATGGCCGTGACGCCCAGGAAGGCGGCGGCGGTGGCCACGGCGGCGGACGCTCCGGCGTTGATGCCGAGCAGCCCCGGGTCGGCGAGGGGGTTGCGGGTGAGCGCCTGCATCACGGCGCCGGCCACGCCGAGCGCCGTGCCGGCGAGCAGCCCGAGCAGGGTGCGGGGCAGGCGCATCCGGTGCACCACGGCGTACTCGGTGGCGTCGCGGTGCAGCAGCCCGGACCAGACGTCGGCGAGCGGCAGCGACTTCGCGCCGACCGCGATGCTGAGCACCAGGATCACGCCGAGCAGTGCCACGGCGGCGAGCAGGCCGGCGGTGCGGGTCGCCCGGCGTCGCTTCGGTGCGGGGGCCGTCGGCACGTCCGGCACTGAAGGTGTCGGGCTGGTGACGGTGGGTGTGGCGTCCAGTGTGGGCTCCGGGGGTGTGGCGACACGGCGAACCGCTGTTGACAACGAGCGAGGTTAGGCTAACCTAACCCCGCTGCTCCGGTCGACCCCGGCCATCCTTTGATCGAAAGACGACACCATGCCCGATGCACTGTCCGCCCGTCGCCTCTCCCGTCGCGGCCTGCTGGCCGCTGGCGGCGCCGCCACACTGGCCGCGCTGCTCGCCGGCTGCGGCACTGATGATTCCGCCAAACCCGCTGGCGGCGACAAGTCCGGCGGTCCCTGGTCGTTCACCGACGACCGCACCAAGAAGGTCGAGGCGGCGGCCCGTCCGGCACGCGTGGTGGCCTTCACCGGCGTAGCGGCGGCCCTGGTCGATTTCGGTCTCGACAAGCAGCTCGTCGGCGTGTTCGGCGAGACCAAGCGCGCCGACGGCACGAAGGATCCGCAGGCCGGCGACCTGAACGTCGAGGCCGTGGAGATCCTCGGCAACGTCTGGGGCGTGTTCAGCCTGGAGAAGTACGCGGCCCTGCGCCCCGAGCTGCTGGTCACGCACATGTACGACCCCGATGCCCTCTGGTACGTGCCGGACGAGAGCAAGGACAAGATCCTGCCGCTCGCGCCCAGCGTGGCGATCACCACCGCGCGGGTGCCGATGACCAAGCCCATCGAGCGGTACGCCGCGCTGGCGCAGTCGCTCGGCGCCGACCTGTCCGCCAAGAAGGTCACCGACGCGAAGGCCCGCTTCGACGCCGCCGCCGACGCCGTCCGCCAGGCCGTCAAGGCCAACCCGGGCATCCGGGTGATGGCCTGCTCGGGCAGCCCCGACCTGTTCTACGTCTCCAACCCCAAGGTCAGCACCGACCTCATGTACTTCGCCGAGCTGGGCGTCGACATCGTGGTGCCGACCAAGCTCGAAGCCGGCGACTACTTCGAGGCGCTGAGCTGGGAGAACGCCGGCAAGTTCCCCGCCGACCTGATTCTGCTGGACAACCGCAGCACCGCGTTGCAGCCCAAGGACCTCGCGGCCAAGCCGACCTGGACGCAGCTTCCCGCCGTGCGGGCCAACCAGGTGACCCCGTGGGACGCGGTGCCCCGCTTCTCGTACGCCGGCGCCGCGCCGCTGCTGGAGAACCTCGCCACCGCCATCCGGAACGCGAAGAAGGTCGGCTGACGCCATGAGTACGAGCACCGTCGAACCCGTCGCCCTGCAGTACCGCTTCTTCGCCGCGCACGTCGTGCGGGCCCGGCGGGTCGGCGCCTCGCTGATCCGGGTCACCTTCGGTGGCGCGGAGCTGACCGACTTCACCGGCGGCAGCCGGGACCAGAGCGTCTCGCTGTTCCTGCCGCACCCGGGCCAGGACGCCCCGGTCGTCCCGGTCGAGCGCGGCGAAGACTGGTTCGGCGCCTGGCGGGCCCTCCCGCCGGACGTCCGCGCGATCATGCGCTCGTACACCATCCGGGAGCACCGCCCGGCGGTCGGCGAGGTGGACATCGACTTCGTCGGCCACGGCGGCACCGGTCCCGCCTCGCGGTGGGCCAGCCTGGCGGTGTCCGGTGACCGGGTGCTGCTGCTCGGTCCGGCGGTGTACGACAACCGCAGCGTCTGCTTCCGTCCACCGGACGACACCGACCTCGTGGTGCTGGCCGCCGACGAGACCGCGCTGCCGGCCACCGCCGGGATCCTGGCCTGGCTGCCCGCCGGCACCCGGGTCCGCGCCTGGATCGAGGTCCCGGACGCGGCGGACATCACCGAGCTGCCCACCGACGCCGACGCCGAGATCCGCTGGATCGTGCGCGGCAGCACCGCGCCCGGGAGTGACCTGCTGGTCAGCGCGCTGCGCGCCGCCCGGCTACCCGCCGTCACGCCGTACGCGTGGATCGCCGGCGAGTCCGGCGTGGTACGGGCGCTGCGCCGGCACCTGGTCGGCGAGCGGGGCTTCGACCGTCGACGGGTGACCTTCGCCGGCTACTGGCGGCGCGGCCTCTCCGAGGAGGACCTGCGCGCCGAGGCGCTGGCCGGCGCCACCGCCTGACCGGCGGTCCCACCTGAACGCAACACGGCCCCCGGCGCGCGGACGCGCCGGGGGAGGGTTCCGGCTGCCCATCGTCAGAACGTGGAAGGACATCCCGTGACCGTGCCGACGCACCCCGGCGAGACCGACCCGCCCGTGCCAAGCAGCGCGCTGGCCGCCCCACCACCGACCCGAGCGTCGGCCGCGGCGCGTGCCCACCTGCTGCACGACGGAACGGTCGAGCAGTACCGGCGCGCGATCGCCGACGGCGTCGACCGGGTCGCCCGGCGGGTCGCCACGGTGGACCGGCCCACCACCGGAATCACTCCGGCCGAGCTGGCGCCCCTCGTCGACGGCGTCGACCTGGACCAGCCCCTGGGCGACGCCGGCGCGGCGTTGGACGAGCTGGAGGGCGTCTACCTGCGGGACGCCGTCTGGTTCCACCATCCCCGCTACCTGGCCCACCTCAACTGTCCGGTGGTCATCCCGGCGCTGCTCGGCGAGGCGGTGCTCAGCGCGGTCAACTCCTCCCTGGACACCTGGGACCAGAGTGCCGGCGCGACGCTCATCGAGCGACGGTTGATCGACTGGACCGCCGCCCGGATCGGTCTCGGTCCGGACGCCGACGGCGTGTTCACCAGCGGAGGCAGCCAGTCCAACCTCCAGGCGCTGCTGCTGGCCCGGGAGGAGGCGTGCCTCGCCGCGACCACCCCGGCGGCACGCCTGGACCTGCTGCCCCGGCTGCGCGTGCTCACCTCCGTCGCCGGGCACTTCAGCGTCCAGAAGTCCGCCAAGCTCCTCGGCCTCGCCCCGGACGCGGTGATCGCGGTGCCCACCGACGCGCGGCGGCGCATCCAGCCCGCCGCCGTCCGCGAGGAGATCGCCCGGTGCCGGGCGGCCGGACTGGTCCCGATGGCCGTCGTCGGGACCGCCGGCACCACCGACTTCGGCTCGATCGACCCGCTCGCGGACCTGGCCGAGGTCTGCGCGGAGACCGGCGTCTGGCTGCACGTCGACGCCGCGTACGGCTGCGGTCTGCTCGTCTCGCCGAGGCGCCGGCACCTGCTCGACGGCATCGAACGCGCCGACTCGGTGACCGTCGACTACCACAAGTCGTTCTTCCAGCCGGTCAGCTCCAGCGCGCTGCTGGTCCGGGACCGGCGGGCGCTGGGGCACGCCACCTACCACGCCGACTACCTCAACCCGGCGCGCATGGTGGAGCAGCGGATTCCGAACCAGGTCGACAAGAGCCTGCAGACCACCCGCCGCTTCGACGCGCTGAAGCTGTGGCTGACCCTGCGGGTGATGGGCCCGGACGCGCTCGGCGAACTCTTCGACGAGGTGGTCGACGCCGCGGCCGACGGCTGGCAGCTCGTCAGCGAGGACCCCCGCTTCGAGGTGGTGACCCGCTCGCAGTTGAGCACCGTGGTCTTCCGTTACCTGCCCACCAATCCGGGCCGCGAGCTGGCCGACGCCGCCAACCTGTACGCCCGGGAGGCGCTGGCCGCCTCCGGCCTCGCCGTGGTCGCCGGCACCCGGGTGGACGGCCGGCACTTTCTCAAGTTCACGCTGCTGAACCCGGCCACGACCGTCGATGACGTCGGCCACGTGCTCGAACTGATCGCCGGCCACGCCGGGCGGTACGTGCGCGACACCGTCGCCACCGACCTGACCTGCCCCGTCGGCTGACCCCGCACCCCCGCCTGGAGAAGAAGATGTCCACCCACGACTTCGTCGCCATCGGGCTCGGCCCGTACAACCTGGGTCTGGCCTGCCTCACCGCGCCGATCGACGAGCTGGACGGGGTGTTCCTGGAGGCTCGACCCAGCCTCGCCTGGCACCCCGGCATGCTGCTGGAGTCCGCCCGGTTGCAGACTCCGTTCATCGCCGACCTGGTCAGCCTCGCCGATCCGACCTCCCCATACTCGTTCCTCAACTACCTCAAGGAGATCGGACGCCTCTACCCGTTCTACATCCGGGAGAGCTTCTACCCCCTGCGCAGCGAGTACGACGCGTACTGCCGCTGGGCGGCGGCGAAGCTGCCGAACCTGCGCTTCGGTCAGACGGTGACCACCGTGGAGTACGACAGCGCCGACGGGCGGTACGTGGTGCGGGCCACTACCGGCGGGTCCGAGAGCGTCGAGTACCGGGCGCGGCACCTGGTGCTCGGCACCGGCACGCCGCCGCACCTGCCGGCCGCCGTCGCCGGGCTCGCCGGGGACGCCGTGCACAACTCGCGCTACCTGGAGCACCGGGACGCGCTGCGGACCAAGCGCAGCATCACCGTGGTGGGCAGCGGGCAGAGCGCCGCCGAGATCTACCACGACCTGCTCGGCGACATCGGCCGGTACGGCTACCAGCTCAACTGGGTCACCCGTTCGCCCCGGTTCTTCCCCCTGGAATACACCAAGCTGACGTTGGAGATGACCTCACCGGGCTACGTGGACTACTTCCACGCGCTGCCCGAGGAGACCCGCTACCGGCTGGAATCGGCGCAGAAGGGGCTGTTCAAGGGGATCAACGCCGACCTGATCAACGACATCTTCGACCTGCTCTACGCGCAGAGCGTCGACGGTCCGGTGAACACCCGGCTGATCACCAACACCGAGCTGGTCGACGCCACCCACCACGACGGGGAGTACACGCTCGGGTTGCGGCACGTCGAGCAGGAGCGGGACTTCACCCTGCGGACCGAGGGTCTGGTCCTGGCCACCGGCTACCACTACCGGGTGCCGACGTTCCTCGAACCGGTGCGCGAGCGCATCCGCTGGGACGCGCACGGCCGCTTCGACGTGGCCCGCAACTACAGCATCGACCACGACGGGCGGGGCATCTTCCTGCAGAACGCGGGCACCCACACGCACAGCATCACCTCACCCGACCTGGGCATGGGCGCGTACCGCAACTCCTGGATCATCCGCGAGCTGCTCGGCCGCGAGTACTACCCGATCGAGAAGAGCATCACCTTCCAGGAGTTCGGGGTGGTGTCGTGAGCGCCGTCTTCACCCGCGCCGACGACCGGCTCGGGGACTTCGCCCTGCGTGCCCTCGATCCGGAGGGCGACGCCGGGGTGCTGCACCGCTGGGTGACCCACCCGAAGTCGGCGTTCTGGTTGATGCAGGACGCCGACGAGGCACAGGTCGTCGAGGAGTACCGGCGTATCGCCGCCCACCCGCACCACGACGCGTACCTCGGCCTGTGGCGGGGAAGTCCGGCGTTCCTGGCCGAGCGCTACGACCCGGCCCACGTGGAGCTGGTCGGCCTCTACGACCACCAACCCGGCGACGTGGGCATGCACTTCCTGTGCGCGCCCGCCGGCACGCCGGTGCACGGCTTCACCCGCGCGGTGATCCGTACCGTCCTGGCGTGGCTCTTCGCCGACCCGGCGACCGTGCGCGTGGTGGTCGAGCCCGACGTGCGCAACACGGCCGTGCACGCGCTGAACGCCGCCGTCGGGTTTGAGGTCGTCGGTCCGATCACCAAGCCGGAGAAGGAGGCGCTGCTCAGCGTCTGCACCCGCGCACAGTTCCAGGCCGCCACCGAGCCGGCCGCCGCCACCGCAGCAGAAGGAGCCCCGGCGTGACCACCACCGCCGTCCCCACCTCGCCGACCGTCGCCGGCCCGGCCGACCCGGTCGCGCACCTCACCCCGCAGCGCTGGGCGCGGGCCAACCGGATGCTGGTCCGCAAGGCGTTCGCCGAGTTCACCCACGAGCGGCTGCTCACCCCGACGCCCGTGCCGGGCCCGGACGACCGGCAGTGGTACGAGGTCCGCAGCGACGATGAATCCGTCACCTACCGGTTCGCCGCCCGGGTGCTCGCGCTGGCCCACTGGCAGATCGACGCGGACAGCATCACCCGGCACCGCGACGGCACGTCGCTGCCACCCGACGCGGTGGACCTGATCGTCGAGCTGCGCTGCACTCTCGGGCTCTCCGCTCGGGTGCTGCCCGTCTACCTGGAAGAGATCACCTCCACCCTGGCCGGTACGGCGTACAAGCTGGCCCAGTCCGCGCCGAGCGCCGCCGAGCTGGCCGGGGCCGACTTCCAGACCATCGAGACATCCATGACCGAGGGTCACCCCTGCTTCGTGGCCAACAACGGCCGCCTCGGCTTCGGCGTCGACGAGTACCACCGCTACGCCCCGGAAACCGCCACGCCGGTACGCCTGGAGTGGCTCGCCGCGCACCGGGACCACTCGACGTTCAGCAGCGCCGCCGACCTCGACTACGACGCGCTCATCGCCGGCGAGTTGGACGCTCCGACCCGGGCGCGGTTCGCCGCCACGATGGCCGACCTCGGGCTCGACCTCGCCGACTACCACCTCATCCCGGCGCACCCCTGGCAGTGGTGGAACAAGCTGGCGGTGACGTTCGCGGGGGAGTTGGCCGAACGCCGGCTCGTGCACCTCGGCCCCGGCCCCGACTCGTACCTCGCGCAGCAGTCCATCCGTACCTTCTTCAACGTCAGCGAGCCGGGCCGGCACTACGTCAAGACGGCGCTGTCGGTGCTGAACATGGGCTTCATGCGCGGGCTGTCGGCCGCGTACATGGCCGCCACGCCGGCCATCAACGACTGGCTGGCCGACCTGATCGCCAACGACGAGGTGTTGGCCGGCACGGGCCTGACGGTCATCCGGGAGCGGGCGGCGGTCGGCTACCGCCACCGGCAGTACGAGACGGCCACCGAGCGGACCTCCCCGTACCGCAAGATGCTCGCCGCCCTCTGGCGGGAGAGCCCGGTGCCGGGTCTGGCCCCGGGGGAGCGACTGTCCACGATGGCCGCGCTGCTGCACGTCGACGACGACGGCGGCTCGCTGGCGGCGGCGCTGATCGACCGGTCCGGCCTCGCGCCCGAGGTGTGGCTGCGCCGCTACCTGGACTCCTACCTGACCCCGCTGCTGCACAGTTTCTACGCCCACGACCTGGCCTTCATGCCGCACGGCGAGAACGTCATCCTGGTCCTCGACGAGCACGACACCGTCCAGCGGGCGATCTTCAAGGACATCGCCGAGGAGATCGCGGTGTTGAGCGCCGACGTCGAGCTGCCGGCCGAGGTGGAGCGCATCCGGGTCGAGGTGCCCGACGACACCAAGCTGCTGACCATCTTCACCGACGTGGTGGACTGCTACCTGCGCCACCTCAACGCGGTGCTGGTCGAGGCCGGGGTGCTCACCGAGGACGCCTTCTGGGGCACGGTCGCGGCCTGCGCCGCCGACTACTTCGCGCGGGTGCCGCACCTGGCCGAGCGCGTACGCCACTACGACCTGTTCGCTCCCGAGTTCGCGCTGTCCTGCCTCAACCGTCTTCAGCTGCGCGACAACCAGCAGATGATCGACCTGGCCGATCCGTCGGCCGCCCTGCAGTTCGTCGGCACCCTCACGAATCCGCTGGCCGCCCACGCCCCGGCCGCCTGACGCCGTCCCGCGTCCCGGCCGCCCGCCGGGACGCGTTGCGCTCCCGCACCGGGTCGGCGGCAGCCCTCCGTCTTCATCGCGATCACTTGATGCTGACCAGTTGTCCGGCCCCTCATGGAACTGGTCAGCATCAACTGATCATTCCCCGCCGGGCACGGCAACCACGCGTCGTACCCGTACGTGACGGTCTCCGGATCGGTTGACCCTTCGTCTACCGGTAGTCGGCGAAGATCCGCCGTTCCACGCCGTCGACGGTTACCGGGCCGCCGTGCGGGAGAACCCACTGTGGTCTGGTGTGGCCGAACGGCACGCCGACGCAGACCACCGCGTCGGAGTTGTAGCGGCGCACCAGGTCGACGACAGTGTCGCGCTGCTGCTCGCGTAGCCGCGCCCGCTCCTGCGCGTCGGGCCGGCGGTCCAGGTCGGAGACCGGGGGACGGGCGACCAGGACCGCGTCGGCGGCGGCCAGGAGGCCGCGCTCACCCAGCGAGCGGACGATCCGAGCGACCTCACGCGCGGAAAGCAGCTCCTCCGACGTCTCGATGATCAGCACGCCGCCGCGCAGCACCTCCGGTCCGAACCCGAAACGCTCCGCCGTGAGCAGCCACTGGAGAACCTCCAGGCAGCCACCCCAGGTGGGGCCGGTGACCGTGCGGCGCGGCCCGTGCCAGGTCCACGGCTCGGTCGGCTCGCGTTCCCCGAACGACTGCAACGCCCGCGGATCGTCCCAGGGGACCCCGACGTCCTCGGACTCGCCCGGGTCGGTGATCTCCAACCGCTCGCCGGTGAGCAGCGCGGCGCGCAGCGAGCGGGCGTGGATGTCGTCCACGGCGGGACCGGGGCCGAGGTGCACCTGGGACGACCCGCCGTAGAAGCTCGCGATGCCGAGTCCCCAGAGCCACTGGTGCAGGTTGGTGTTGTCGCTGGTGCCCAGGAACGGCTTCGGGTCCGCGCGGGCCAGGTTGGCGTCCAGGTGGGGGACGACGGTGATCTGGTCGTGGCCGCCGACGACGGCCAGGATCGCGCGTACCCGAGGATCGGCGAAGGCGGCGTTGATGTCCGCCGCGCGGGCCTGCGCGCTCGCGCCGACCGTGCGGGTGGTGGGGTACTCGACCGGGACGAGGCCGGTCACGTCGGCGAGCCGGCGCATGGCCTGCTCGTGGATCTCGGGGAAGGCGCCGGCGGCGGCGAAGGACGGCGACAGGACCGCGATGCGTTCGCCGGGGCGCGCCTTCGGGGGACGTACAAGATCGTGCTTCATCCCGAGATTCCACCAGCGGCACCGGTCGGCGCGCACCCCGTTTCGATGTGCGCCGACGGTGGCCGCACCGTGCAGAGATCCACCGGTGTTATCGATAACACGAGGTGAAGCCCCCTACCGCACCCGTGTAGCCACGCCTGATCTGCCAGCTCAGGTGTGGTGCACAGCGAGCCGTAATAGTTAGAACCTTGAATTTGTGCGTAGTCCAGCCGTAACATGCCGAACACGGATGTGAACGCTAACGTTCGGACCCCTGCATCCTGCCGAGCCCGTCCCGCCCGGTTGCCGTCCCATCGCCGGTTGCGCTCATTTGGAGGTCCCATGTCGTCCCTGCCCCTCAGCCGACGCCGCGTTCTGCAGGCCGCCGGCGCCACCGCCGTGGTCTCCGCGACCGGCGCCGCGACGCTGGGCGCCGGCCCCGCCGCCGCCGCGGTGGTCCCGCCAGCGCGTGCGGACATCGGCGTCGCGGCCTACGCCTTCGACCCCGGTCAGGTGCGACTGACCAGCGGCCGTTGGCTGGACAACCAGAACCGCACCCTGAACTACCTGCGCTTCGTCGACGTCGACCGGATGCTCTACAACTTCCGCGCCAACCACCGGCTGTCCACCAACGGCGCCGCCACCAACGGTGGGTGGGACGCGCCGAACTTCCCGTTCCGTACGCACATGCAGGGGCACTTCCTGACCGCGTGGTCCCACGCGTACGCGGTGCTGGGCGATACCACCTGCCGGGACAAGGCGAACTACATGGTCGCCGAGATGGCCAAGTGCCAGGCGAACAACGGCGCGGCCGGGTTCGGCGCGGGCTACCTCTCGGGCTTCCCGGAGTCCGACTTCTCCGCGCTCGAGGCGCGGACCCTGTCCAACGGCAACGTGCCGTACTACTGCATCCACAAGACGCTCGCCGGCCTGCTCGACGTCTGGCGCTACACCGGCAACACCCAGGCCCGTACGGTGCTGCTGGCCCTCGCCGGCTGGGTCGACACCCGCACGTCCCGGCTCAGCTCCAGCCAGATGCAGTCGATGCTCGGCACCGAGTTCGGCGGCATGAACGACGTGCTGACCGACATCTACCAGATGACCGGTGACAGCCGGTGGCTCACGACGGCCCAGCGGTTCGACCACGCCGCGGTGTTCAACCCCCTGGCCAACAACCAGGACCAGCTCAACGGCCTGCACGCCAACACGCAGGTGCCCAAGTGGATCGGCGCGGCCCGCGAGTTCAAGGCCACCGGGACCACCCGCTACCGGGACATCGCCAGCAACGCGTGGAACATCACCGTGGGCGCGCACTCCTACGTCATCGGCGGCAACAGCCAGGCCGAGCACTTCCGCGCGCCGAACGCCATCGCCGGTTACCTGAGCAACGACACCTGCGAGCAGTGCAACACCTACAACATGCTCAAGCTGACGCGCGAGCTGTGGCTGCTCGACCCGAACCGGACCGACTACTTCGACTTCTACGAGCGCGCGATGATCAACCACCTGATCGGCGCGCAGAACCCGGCCGACAGCCGTGGCCACATCACCTACTTCACCCCGCTCAAGGCCGGTGGGCGGCGGGGCGTCGGCCCGGCGTGGGGTGGCGGCACCTGGAGCACCGACTACAACTCGTTCTGGTGCTGCCAGGGCACCGGCCTGGAGATCAACACGAAGTTGATGGACTCCGTCTACTTCTACAACGGCACGACGCTCACGGTGAACCTCTTCGTGCCGTCCGAGCTGAACTGGTCGCAGCGGGGGATCACGGTCACCCAGAACACCACGTACCCGGTGAGCGACACCAGCACGCTCACGCTCTCCGGCACGATGAGTGGCTCGTGGAGCATCCGGGTGCGCATCCCGGCGTGGACGAGCGGCGCGACCATCAGCGTCAACGGTGTGGCCGAGTCGGTCACCACGACGCCGGGCAGCTACGCCACCGTCACCCGCACCTGGGCCGCCGGCGACACCATCACCGTACGACTGCCCATGCGGGTCGTCATGCGGGCGGCCAACGACAATCCCAGCGTCGCCGCCGTCACGTACGGCCCGAGCGTGCTCTGCGGCAACTACGGCAACACCACGCTCAACTCGCTGCCGTCACTCGTGGTCTCGTCGATCGCGCGGACCAGCACCAGCTCGCTCGCGTTCACCGCCACGGCGAACGGCTCCACCGTCAACCTCGCGCCGTTCCAGGACGCCCACGGCTACAACTACACGGTCTACTGGAACACCAGCACCAGCAGCGGCGGAGGCAGTTACCGGCTGGTGAACGTGGCCAGCGGGATGGTCCTCGGCATCCAAAACATGTCCACCGCGGACGGTGGGCTGGCTCTGCAGTGGGACGACAGCGGCACCGCCGACCACAACTGGGTCATGATCACCGATGGCAACGCCGTCCGGTTCCGCAACGTCAACAGCGGCAAGGTCCTCGGTGTGGAGAACATGTCCACCGCCGACAACGCCCGTGTCCTGCAGTGGTCGGACAACGGCACCGCCGACCACCGGTGGACTCTGGTCGACAACGGCGACGGCACCTACAAGATCCGCAACGTCAACAGCGGCAAGCTGCTCGGCATCCTGAACAACTCCACCGCCAGGGGCGCACAGGCGGTGCAGGATTCGGACAACGGCACCACCGACAACCGCTGGCGGCTCGTGGCCAACGCCTAGGCAGCCACCGCACGGGCTCGGCCCGACCGGGGCGTGTGTCGACATCCTGAACCGAGGATGTCGACACACGCCCCGGTGTTGTCTGGACGCGGTCCGCGAACTCTCTTGCGCGGATAGGTCTGTCATGCAAAGCTAACTTCATGACAAACGAATCCGCTCCGCAGGCGGACGGCCCACGGGAGCTGTTGGCCGCCGTGCGCGACCTGACCCGCCAGGTCCAGGTCGCCCAGCGCGGCACCTGGTTCGCGCTGCTGGTCCTCGCGGTGGTCACCCTGGCCGCGATACCCGTCTACCGGTACGCCCCCTACCTCGACCTGTTCAACACCTGCCGATCCCGCGAGCAGCAGACGGTCTGCATGCAGCCCAATCCGGCGGAGCTCGGGTACTGGACCGTCGCGCTGGTGCTCGCGTACGTGGCGATCGCCGGCTTCTACCTGCGACAGTCCCGACGCCGTGGCGTGGGCACCCCGATCCGCCCCTACGTCCTCGTCGGCGTCGCGTTGGCCGTGCTGATGGCCGCCGTGTCGATCTGGCTGACGTTCCACCCGCTCCTGCCCGTCCCCGCCGACCCCTTCTCCACCGACCCGGTCGAGATCGAGGTCGGTCCGGCGGCGTGGCTCGTCAACGGACTGGCCAGTCCCGTCGCGGTCATCGCACTGGCGCTGCTGGTGCTCGCGTGGGTCGAACGCAACTGGGCGCTGCTGGCGTACAGCCTCGTCTACCTGGTGATCGTGATGGTGCAGGGCAGCCAGGTCATCCACTCGACCTCGCGGTGGTTCTTCCTGCCGCACCTGCTCCTCTCGGCGGCGCTGCTGCTGCTCGGCAGTGCCGCCTTCGCCCTGTTCCGGCCGCGCACCGAGGTTCCGCGGCGATGACCGACCACCCCACCAACGGCCTGGACGACGTGGTCCACCAGCGCGTCCGACTGGGCATCCTGGCCATCGCGCACCAGGCCCGCCAGGTCGAGTTCAGCTTCCTGCGCACCACCCTGCAGCTGACTGCCGGCAACCTGGGGCAGCACCTGACTGTCCTGGAGAAGGCCGAGCTGATCCAGATCGAGAAGGGCTACGAGGGTAAGCGCCCCCGTACCTGGGTGACTCTCACCGCTGCGGGTCAGGCCGCCCTGCGCGACGAGATCGCCCACCTCAAGCAACTTATCCAGCAGGTCGAGCAGGCGGAGACCGCGCCGACTGCCGACTAGATCGTTGCCGCCACGTGGGGAGGTCTCGCCCTGGCCCAGCGGGGCATGACGACCATGCAGGAGCAGCCCGAGCCGGCCCTCGCGCCGGGTCTGACCGCCCAGGTCGAGCTGACCGTCACCGACGCGGACACCGCCCAGGCGGTCGGTTCGGGGGACGTACCGGTGCTGGGCACGCCTCGGGCGCTCGCGCTCGCGGAGGCGGCCACCGTCGCGGCCACGGCGTCGGCGATGCCGCCCGGCTCGACGACGGTCGGCACCCGGGTCGAGCTGGAGCATCTCGCGCCGACGGTGGTGGGCCGCACGGTACGGGCGCAGGCGCTGCTGACGACGGTCGACGGTCGCCGGTTGTCGTTCGAGGTCAGCGTCTCCGACGGCGACCAGACGGTGGCCCGGGGTCGGGTGGACCGGCTCCTGGTAGACCGGCCCTGACGCACACGGTGCACACGGGGCGACGCTCGACCTGGCGGCGACCTGGTGGAGCAGAGCGGTCCGCCCGCCTTCGAGGACTCGTGCCCCCCGCAGTGGCCGGACGCGGTCGCGGACCTGCTGCGGCTGACCACGCCCCGCAGGCGCCGTTTGATCTTTGGTTACGAATTGCGCACGGTAGTTGATCGTGTGGTCGCCTTCCAGGAATCGTCAAATACGGTGTCGTCATACACGAGCCCTTCTCACCTAATCGGGGATGATGTGGAGATTTCCATGGCATCAGCAAGCCCTTCCTGGCACAGACACGTACGCCTGAGCCGGCGCGACTTGTTGCGGCGCGGCGGGCAAGCGGCCTCAGCGGTCGCCGCGTCGACCCTGTTGACCGCCTGCGGTGACGATCGGGCGCCGAACATCGCGCGCTCCGGCAGCCCGGGTCCCGTGACCGGCACGATCACGATGATGAACTACCCCGACTGGATGGGAAAGGACGAAGTCGCCAACTTCCAGCGGGCGTTTCCGGGCACGGAGGTCAAGCAGGTCTCCGGGCTGACCTCGGGCGCCGCCCAGGCAGTGACGCAGATCCGCCAAGCCCGCGGCGCGTACGATTTCACCCTGGCCGGTGGTGCCACAGCCGGCCAGTTGCAGGCGGCCGGGCTGACCGCGCCGTTCGACCCGACCCGGGTACCACGACTCTCGACCGTGCCGGAGTTCTTCCGCAAAGCCTACCCGTACGGCATGCCGATCGACCTGGGAAAGGTCGGTTTCGGATATCGGCAGGACCTCATCTCCGAGCGGCCACGTTCCTGGGCCGACCTGTGGGCCCTGGCCGCGAGCCGGCCGGGGAAGGTCACCGTTCTGCGCTACGCCGAAGACGTCCTGTCGATCGGGCTGCTGCACACCGGACACTCCGCCAACGCCGACGACGATGCCGCGCTCAACCAGGCGGTCGGCGCGCTGACCGAACTGAAGGCCAACCTGCGGGCGTTCCTGAACACCGACTTCTCCAAGGATCTGCTCACCGGCGCCGCGGTGGCAGCCGTCAGCTACGACTACGACATCGCCGCCGCGCAGAGGAAGAACAAGGACATCGTCTGGGTCGCCCCGACCGAGGGCATGCCCGGGTACCTCGACGGGTGGCTACCCCTGAAGGGCAGCGACAACCTGGACACCGTGTACGCGTTCATGAACCACCACCTCGATCCGCGCGTGTACGCCGACTTCATCAACACCACCGGCTCGGCCTACGTCCTTCCCGACGCCGAGCCCCACATCGACGAGTCGATCCGGACCAACACAAGCCTGCGCTACGAACCATCGAGCGTGGCCTCGGTAGAGTTCGCCACCTACCGCGGGCCAGAGGGTGCCCGCCGACGGGCACAGGCCATCGAGCGGGTTCTCGGCGCTTGAACGGCCGAAACGCACTGCACACGCCCACGTCGGCCAGTGATGATGCAGGCAGGACGACGGGTTGGCGCTTGCGGGCGGCGCGCGTGCGACACCTGTTCCTCGTACCTTCCGGCCTAGTGATCGTGTTCCTGTTCCTGCTGCCGGTGACGCTGCTGGCGGTCGTGTCGTTCGGCCGCGTCGACCTGACCACGTACGTGACGCAACTCGACTTCCAGCCGTCGAACTACCTGCGCGCTCTGGACCCGCTGTATCTGCGCCCAGTGCTGTGGTCCTTCGCCACCGCGGCAACGGCCACGCTCGCCTGTCTGGTTGTCGGATTCCCGGTCGCGCTGACCCTGAGCCGGTGGGAGGGGCGTCGGCAGCGCCTTCTGCTCGGGGCTGTCGTGGTGCCACTGTGGATCAGCTTCGCGGTCCGGACGTACGGTTTGGTGGCCGTACTGTCCGACTCCGGCCCGGTGTTCGGGTTTCTGCACCGAATTGGTCTGCCCGACAGCACGCCGGAACTGCTCTACACGCCAGTGGCCGTGGTCATCGGCATGGTGTACAGCTATCTACCCCTGATGGTGCTCCCCATCTTCGTGGCCTTGGAGCGCATCGAACCGACGCTGCTGCTGGCGGCCGCCGATCTCGGTGCCGGGCCATGGTCGCAGCTGCTCCGCGTCCAGGTGCGTCTGGCCGCGCCCGGCATCGTGGCGGGCTGTCTGCTGGTCGGAGTGCCGGCCATCGGGGAGTACGTCGTGCCGGCGATCTTGGGCGGTGGCAAGGTCATGCTCTACGGCAACATCGTCGCCCGGCAGTTCCAGGAGGTGGGCGACTATCCCCTGGGCTCTGCTCTGACGATGCTGCTGATCGTGGCGGTGTCGATCGTGTTGATCGTGGGCCGCCGCGCCACCGCCCGGGTCGAGGACGTCACGTGAAGCCGTACCGCGGGCCCCGCCTCGCTTCGGTCGTCACGCATCTGGTTCTCGCCGCCCTGTACATCCCTATCGCGTCGGTGGCGATCAACTCGTTCAACGCCGACGACCGCTTGGCGACCTGGGGAGGACCGACGCTGCGCTGGTGGACGCAGGCGCTCGGCGACGCCCGTGTCCGCACCGATCTACTGGCCAGCCTCACCATCGGGCTGTCCACCACCGTGATCTCGGTGGCGGTGGCAGTGCTGACGGGCCTGTGGTGGCGCCACGCGTCACCCCGTGCCCGGCGGGTCATGGACGTTCTGACCTCCGCGCGGATCATGCTGCCGGAAGTGGTTCTCGCGGTCGGCCTGTTCCTGCTCGCCGAGCGGGCCGCCCTCCCACTTGGCGCAAGCGCGATCGTCGCTGGACAGGTCGTCTTCTGTTCCGCCTACGCTGCCGTCGTCATCCAGGCCCGCCTCGCCGTCCTGGGAACGGCGCTGGAGGACGCCGCGGCGGATCTCGGCGCGTCACCATCACGGGTGTTCGGCCGAGTCACCCTGCCACTCCTCGCGCCGGCGATCCTGGCAGCTGCCCTACTGGTGTTCACGTTCTCCCTCGACGACGTGGTGATCGCGCAGTTCCTCGGCGGCACCGAAACGGAGACCCTCCCCGTGCTGTTGCTCGGCAAGATCCGCCTAACCGTGTCACCGGAGGTCAACGCCATCGGCACTGGCCTACTGCTAATCACCGCTGTGCCGGTGATGGTCCTTCTGGCCGCCGGTCGTCTACCCCTACCAGCCCGCCGTCGCAGCACGCCTGGGGGTGAGCGGTGACTGCCATCCAACTGCGGAGTCTGTCCCGCCGTTACGGCGCCACCACCGTGGTCGACGACGTTCGCCTCGTCGTCGCGGCCGGGGAGTTCTTCTCGCTCCTGGGCCCGAGCGGCTGCGGCAAGACGACCCTGCTGCGGATGATCGCCGGTCTCCTTCCGCCGAGCGACGGCCAGATTCTGCTGGGTGGCCGCGACGTCACCAACCTCCCGGCACATCAGCGCCCGGTTAGCACGGTGTTCCAGGACTACGCGTTGTTTCCGCATCTCAGCGTCGCCGAGAACGTGGCGTTCGGGCTCCGCGCAGAGGGCGTACGGGGCGGCGCGGTGCTCGATCGGGTGGCCTTGGCGCTCGAACAGGTTGGCCTGACGGGGCGGGACAAGGCCCGGCCCCGCGATCTCAGCGGCGGTCAGCGGCAACGGGTAGCGCTGGCCCGCAGCCTCGTCCTACGGCCGCAGGTGCTCCTGTTGGACGAGCCACTGGGCGCCCTCGACCTGGCACTGCGCCGGCAGATGCAGTCGCTACTCAAACAGCTACAGCGGAGCACCGGCATTACCTTCATCCACGTCACGCACGATCAGACGGAGGCGTTCGCCATGTCCGACCGCGTGGCGGTCATGGCCGCGGGGCGCATCGCCCAGGTGGGTCCGCCGAGGGAGATCTACCGGAACCCCGCATCGCATTTCGTCGCGTCGTTCGTGGGCGAGGTGAATCGCCTGCCCGCCCGGGTGATGGCGGACCCACTCGACGGCCGGGTCGAGGTACAACTGGCGGATCGCCGCACCCTTCGGGTACCCGCAAGCGCGGATCTGCGCAAGGGTTGCGAAGTCGACCTGCTCCTGCGACCGGAGGACGTATCCATCGGCCCACCGGCGGCTGGTTCCATCAGCACGCCCGCGACCGTGGTCGACGTGACATTCGAGGGGCCCTCCACAGTGGTCGTCGCCACGACCGCCGACGGGACAGAGCTCACCGTGCGGCTTCCCAGTAGCCGGGCAGACGAGCTGACAGGCGTGACGGCATTACACCTCAGCTGGCGGTCGCAGGACTCCTGGGCGCTGCCGCGCGCCTCCGCCGGCGGCGCTCACACCCCGGCGAACCGATGATTGAGCGCCGCCGACCGGCCGAGCATCCAGTACGCCGCCGAACGCAATGGGTACAGCGGCTGCGGCCATTGCGTGGCGATTCTGCTGTACCGGCGCGACCACGCCTGGTTGTACTCCACGTAGGGCCGAACCCGGCGTTCCCACCCGACCAGGGCGCGCGGCACGTCCGGCGCCTCTGCCACATCGTCGGCGAGCGCCAGGACGGCTCTGATGGCCGACACCGCCCCCTGCCCCAGGTTTGACGCCATCGCGAAGCCCGCATCCCCGACCAGCGCGGTCGAACCGAAACTCCACCGATCGCAGTGCACCTCGACCAGATCGCGCCAGTCAGCCTGCAGTGGCGCCCGCTCCAGCACATCACCCACCTCCGGGAAGGTACGCGCCCACCACTCGTGGTCCAGCGGATCCGTGCGAGACCGGGAATCATCGCGGCGGCAGGACAGGAACACAGCGATGTCTGAGCCGCCGAGAGGCAAAATGCCCACCCGCCGCGTGTCGCGCAGCCACTCAGGCTGCGTCGTCAGCCATTCGTCGTTTCGGCGCTCCACGACGTATCGCAGGCCCGAGACGTTCAGATCGGTTAGCTGTACGCCGACCCCGAGGTTGCCCAGCGCACGACGGACGCGGGAACCGACACCGTCCGCGCCTACGATCAGATCCGCTGTTTCCGCCGTCACCTCGCTGCCCCCGGCATCAATCAGCAGCGCCTCGCCGGTGGCCCCGACTACCGCGGACCCGGTGCGGATCTCTGCCCCCGCAGCCCTGGCCGAGTTGACCAGCGCCCGGTGCAACGAGCGCCGGTGGCAGCAGAACATCGGACGCCGCACGCGCTGCGACTGCACCGTGCGGCCCCGTTCGTCGTGCATCGACCAGTACTCGACAGCGCGCGCATCGGCTACCGTCTCTTCCAATGCCCCGAGTCGACTGAGCGCATCGATGCCATCGGGGCCGAGCGTGATGCCGGCACCGATCTCTCGTAGCTCGGCGGAGCGTTCGTGGACGATGACTCTCCAGCCCCGGCTGCCCAGCGCAGTGGCCAGCGCGAGCCCGGCGATGCCGGCACCAGCGATCCGTGCGGTACGTGACATGCTTCAACCTCCGAGATCAACTCTACCGACTGTCGAACAACCGCCGCCCCTCGCGGTGATCATTCACGACCGAACGGAGCCTGTCGTGCTGAGCTATCTCGCGGTTGTCCTGCTGACGCTCGCCGGCGCGTGGGCCGACGCCCGCGGCTTCGTCTGGGCCGACCGGATCTGGCTGGACGGTCGCCTCAGCCCGCGCCCACTGGTGATCACGTCGCTGGTCTACCTGCTGGGCCAGGCTGCCTACGTGCTCACGCTGCGATTCCTCGCCCAGATCCGCGACGTCAACGTGGCCCTGCAGGCGACCGGCTGGTCCATCTTGACCTTCGCCTTCGTCGCCGTCGCCGACGGCGCAGTCGCCAACTGGCAGTGGACTGACCGAATGCTCCTGCTGGGCGGCGTGTCGTGTCTCGTGGCGCTGTTCTACCGCACGAGCTGACAACCCCTACCTCGTCGATCTAATTTTTCAGGTCGAAGTAGCTAGTTGGCCGTTCCCGCGCGCCGGAACGCGCGAGCCAGCTCGGTCAGGTCCAGACCCTCGAAGTGGCGTAGGAACCGCCGGCGTACGGCCGCCAGGTGGCTGGGCCAGGACTCCTCGAGCCGGGCGAAACCGGCGTCGGTGAGCACCGCGTTCCAGCCCCGGGCGTCCTCCTCGCACCGTTCCCGCTTGACCAGCCCCTGGCTCTCCAGCCGGATGATCGTCCGGGTCATCCCGCTCAGCGAGAGATAGCAGGCCGTGGCGAGTTCGTGCATCCGCATCCGCCGCTCGGGCGCCTCGGAGAGGTTCATCAGCGCGGTGTACTCGGTCAACGGCAACTGCCGGTCGCCGACCATGTCGGCGTCGATCGTGCGCGGCACCACGTACATCACCTGGCCCAGGGCGCGGACCAGCGCCTCCTCGTCGGAATCGAGGGGTCGCTGCGCCTCCGGGCGGGAATCGGCCATCTCTCCAGCATAGTTGCTTGATTGAGCAATTGCTTACCCTGGGTGTGAGGGTGCTCATACCACGGTCATTTGCTTGACGAAGCAAGGAGCGGCTAGCGTTCCGGCGGTCAGGTTCGGACAACTGAAAGGCGCAGCCATGACCAGGATCGGGATCATCCTCGGAAGCACCCGCCCGGGGCGCAACGGCGAAGCCGTCGCCCGCTGGGTCCACGAGATCGCCCAGCAGCGCACCGACGCGCAGTTCGAGCTGATCGACCTGCTCGACTACAAGCTGCCGCACCTCGACGAGGCGATGCCGCCGGCGATGGGCCAGTACAGCCAGCCCCACACGGTGCGCTGGGCCGAGACCATCGCGTCGTTCGACGGCTTCGTGATGGTGACGCCCGAGTACAACCACTCGACCTCCGGCGCGCTGAAGAACGCCATCGACTTCCTCTACAACGAGTGGAACAACAAGGCCGTCGGGTTCGTCAGCTACGGCTCCCTCGGTGGCGCCCGCGCCGTCGAGCACCTGCGCCTGATCGCCGGTGAGCTGCAGATGGCCGACGTGCGCGCGCAGGTCGCGCTCTCGCTCTACACCGACTTCGAGAACTTCAGCACCTTCAAGCCCGGCGACCAGCACCTGCCGGCGCTGACCACCACCCTCGACCAGGTCGTGGCCTGGAGCACCGCGCTCGCGCCGCTGCGCCAGGGCTGACCCTCCTCGGGTACGCCTCGAGACGGCCGCGGGACTCTCGCCCGCGGCCGTCGGCGCGTACCCACCGCCGGGGTCGAGCACGATAGCCTCGGCGGGATGAGCGCAGAGCCCCGTGCGGGCCGGGCCCCACTGTGGCGGGACCGTGCCTTCGGCACGTACTGGATCGCCCAGACGCTCTCCGCGGCCGGCAACGCTTTCGCCTACCTGGCGGTGCCGCTGCTGGTCCTCGAGGTGACCGGGTCGGTGGCGCAGATGGGTCTGCTCACCGCCGTCGCGGGCGTGGCGTCGGTGATCGCCGGTGTCTTCGGCGGGGTGCTGGTCGACAGGTACGACCGGCGTCGGCTGATGATCGTCGCGGACCTGGTCCGGATGGTCCTCTTTGGTCTCGTGCCGATCGTCTGGCTCGTCAGCCCACAGGTCTGGCTGCTCTTCGTCGTGCTGCCGATCTGCGCGGCGGCCGGCATGCTGTTCCAGGTCGCCGCGGTGACCGCCGTCCGCAACCTCGTCGACGCCGACCGGATCACCGAGGCCAACGGCCGGCTCCAGGCGACGTTCGCGGCGACCGCCGTCCTCGGGCCGCTGCTCGCCGGTGTGGTGTCGGCCCGTTTCGGCCCGGCGGTCGCCATCGCCGTCAACGCCGCCAGCTTCGCACTCTCGGCCGTTGGCCTGCGGCTGATCCGCTTGCGCACCGCCCAGCCCGCCGACACCGCGCCGATGGCCCGGGAACGCCCGCTGGTCGAGTTCCTGGCCGGCGCGCGGTTCCTGTGGCGGCAGCCCGTGCTCCGCGCGCTGACCGTCCTGCTGTCGGTGTTCATCTTCCTGACCTACGGCTTCACCGACGTGCTGATCTACCACGTGACACACGACCTCGGCGGCACCGAGGGGACGGTCGGCATCGTCCTCGGCCTGGCGGCTCTGGGCACGGTCGCCGGGGCGCTGCTGGTGGCGCCGCTGCGTCGGCGACGCGGATTCGGCGCCACCTGGATCGGCGCGCACACGCTCTGCGGGTTCGCGGTGGCGGGCGTCGGCGTCGCGACGACCGTGCCGACGGTCACCGCCCTGACCGCCGTGTACCTGTGCTGTCTCAGCGTCGGCGGGATCTGCTCGATGTCACTGCGCCAGGAGATCACTCCCGACCACCTGCTCGGCCGGGTCACCTCGGCGTTCTGGAGCACGCACTACGCCCTCGGCCCGGCCGGCGCGGCCATCCTGACCTGGGCCGCCGGCCGGTACGGCGTACCGGCGGTGGCGCTCGTGGCCGGCGTCGGCTGCCTGCTGGTCGCGGTCGGCGGGGTGTTCACCCCGATCCGCCGCGCGCGGGCGCCGAACCGGCGTCCACCGCACCGGGACTCGGGCGGGCCCCGGCCGTGGGCACGATCGGCGGCTGAGGCACCGCACGGCGGGGGAGTCGGAACTCCCGGTACATGACGTGCAGCCCGACCCGCCCGAGGGTCCGGTGATGGAACGCGCCGGGCACGGTGCCGACCACCTCGAAGCCCTCCCGCCGGTACAGCTCGACCGCCGTCCGGTTCGTCTCCACCACGGCGTTGAACTGCATCCCGGCGTACCCCGCGAGGCGGGCCCAGGTCAGAGCGTCGTGGCACAGCGCGGTGCCCACGCCCCGGCCACGGGCGTCGGCGGCCACCAGGAAGCTGGCGGTGCTGACGTGCGCGCCCGGCCCGGGACGGTTGGCCCCCATCTTCGCGCTGCCCAGCACGCGATCACCGTCGGTCGCGACGACGGTCCGCCCGGGAGGGGCCTCCACCCAGACGGCGTACGCCTCCTCCGCCGTCATCCCCGGGTCGTAGGCGAAGGTCTCCTGCGCCTGGATCACGTCCTCGATGATCGGCCACACCTGCGACCAGTCCTGGTCGGTGAACGTACGGATCAACACGGGCGCGGGCTACGCAGGACGCCCTCGAGGGGACAACGGGTTTTGCGGGCCCGTCAGGAGGCGGCGTCGGCGCGCCGGGCGCGGGGCGTCGTCGTGGCACGTGGCCGGCCCGGCGGTGTCCCGGCGGACCAGCTCGGCGGGCAGCACCTCGACCCGGGGGGCCGGCGCCGCCGCGCCGAGCACCAGCGACATGGCCCGGACCCCCATGTCGACGAGGGGGAGCCGCACCGTGGTCAACGCGGGTGTGACGTCGCGGGCGATCGGCATGTCGTCAAAGCCGACGACGGAGATCCGTCCCGGTACGGCGAGTGAGCGGGCCCGCAGGGTGGCCAGGGCGCCGATGGCCATCGAGTCGTTGAGCGCCACGATGGCGGTCAGCTCCGGATCGGAATCGAGCAGCCGGGCGGTGGCCTCCGCGCCGCCGTCCCGGTCGAACTCGGCGTACCGGATGCGCCGCTCGGGCAGGTCGAGGCCGTGCTCGGCCAGGGCCTGTCGGAGCCCGGCCAGCCGGTCGGTGGTGGTGGTGAGGATGCGCGGGCCGGCGACCACGCCGATCGCCCGGTGGCCCAGCGCGCAGAGTTCGCGGCCGGCGAGGTGACCGCCGGCCCGGTTGTCCGGCATGACCGCGTCGCCGGAGTGCTCGTGGCGGCCGATGACCGCGACCCGCCCCCCGGTCGCCTCGTACGCGGCGAGCTTCTCGTTGAGCTGCCGGGTGAAGGCCTCGTCGTGGTAGCCGGACCCGGCCAGGATCAGCGCCGCCACCTGGTGGCCGCGCAGCAGCTCCACGTACTCCAGCTCGCGGTCCGGGTCGCGGTAGCTGTTGCAGATCATCAGCAGCCGGCCCTGGTCGGTGGCGACGCGTTGCAGCCCGCGGGTGATCTCGGCGAAGTATGGGTCGGAGACGTCGTGCACGATCACGCCGACCGCGCTGCGGTGCGAGCGGGCCAGCAGTTGGGCGTGCGCGTTCGGCACGTACTGCAACTCGGCGACGGCCGCGAGCACCCGCTCGCGCAGTTCGTCGGTGACCGGTTTGCTGCTGCCGTTGATGACGCGCGAGGCCGTGGCAGGTGAGACGCCTGCGCGCCGCGCCACGTCGGACAGGGTCGCCATGGCCCGCCCCCTCGGTCTGTTGACGGCGTTTCGCCGCGCCGGCTAGCGTCACCGTACCGCAGAGAAAGCCCTTTCCCGCAGGGAGGCCCGGCCATGTCGGAACGCTTCGCGGCACTGCCCGGCGGTATCGGAGTGTCCCGGCTGCGCGTCTACGACACGGCGGCGCCGGACGGCGTGGTCGGCGGCACCCCGCACGTGCACCTGTGCTGCACCGAGGGGTACGTGGTGACCGGCGGCGAGGGCGCGGTGCAGACCTTCGGCGGCGAGGGCTTCCGGGAGAGCCCGTTGTGGGCGGGCACGGTGGTCTGGTTCGGGCCGGGCACCGTGCACCGCCTGGTGAACGCCGGTGGTCTGTCCATCGTGGTGCTCATGCAGAACAGCGGCCTGCCCGAGGCCGGCGACGCGGTCCTGACCTTCCCGCCCGAGGTGCTGGCCGACCCCGAGGCGTATGCCGAGGCCGCGGCGCTGCCGGACGGGGGAGCGCCGGGGGCGGACGTGCGGAGCGCGTACCGTCGACGGGATCTCGCGGTGGCCGGCTTTGCGGCGCTGCGGACCGGTGGTCCGACGGCGCTGGCCGCCTTCCACGCGGCGGCGGCCGCGCTGCGCCGGCCACTGCTGGTGGCCTGGCGGCAGCGGTGGCCGGACGGCGCGGCTGCGGCCGCCACCGGCACCCAGTTGGACGCCCTGGAGCGGGGCGAGTGGCGGCATCTGGGCGGGGCCGGCGTGTACGCGGTGGACGGGCCGGTCGAGCGCGGCCGGTTGGGGATGTGCGGCCTCCTCGACACCTATCCGGCTGCCGGCTGACCCGACGAGCCCGGCTTGGTCCAGCTCGGACCGTCAGGGTGATGATCCACCCCGGGTTCAGGGAAGTCGCGGTGTCCGAGGAGCAGGGAAGGCCCGGTTTGCGGTAAGCCGAGTTGATCACGGGCGACGCCGTCGCCTGGGCGGTCCCGCTGGCGTCGAATAGATCGAGGAAAGGCCTTGCCTGCCGTCTGGAGGCGGCCTACGCTCCCAGGAAAGCGCTTGCCCTGACCCGCCGACCGGCCCGGCTCCCGGGTGCCGCGCCGGGCCACGAGGAGGTTCGCGTGACTGTCCTGGCCTGGCGCCCTGGACGCGCTGACCCGCGAGCAGATGAACGCCGAGCTGCACCGCATCTGGCGGGAGACCGGCACCACGGTGGTGCTGGTCACCCACTCCATCGCCGAGGCGGTCTTCCTCGGCACCCGGGTCGTGGTGATGAGCGCCCGGCCCGGCCGGATCATCCGCGCCTTCGACGTCGAGCTGCCGGCGCACCGCGACTACGCGCAGGTGATGTCGGATTCCCGCTTCGACCGGCTCGCCACCGAACTGCGCGGACTGCTCGGCAGCGCGGCCGCCAACCACTGAACGACCAGCACGACGAAGGGAACCGCCATGACCCGCAGGACGATCGGCATCATCGTCAACGGCGTGACCGGCCGGATGGGCTACCGCCAGCACCTCGTCCGGTCCCTGCTGGCCATCCGCGAGTCCGGCGGCGTGACGTTGGCCGACGGCACGACCATCTGGCCGGAACCAGTCCTGGTGGGGCGCAACGAGACCAAGCTCCGCGAACTCGCCGGGCGGCACGGCCTCACCGACTGGACCACCGACCTGACCTCCGCGCTGGCCCGCGACGACGTCGAGATCTACTTCGACGCCCTGGTCACCCAGCAGCGGGAGGAGGCGATCCGCCAGGCGATCGAGGCCGGCAAGCACATCTACACGGAGAAGCCGCTCGCCGAGGACACCGCGGCCGCGCTCGACCTGGCCCGCGCCGCCGACGCGGCCGGTGTCCGCACCGGCGTCGTACAGGACAAGCTGTTCCTGCCCGGGCTGCGCAAACTCAAGCGGCTCGTCGACGGCGGTTTCTTCGGACGGATCCTCTCGGTGCGCGGCGAGTTCGGCTACTGGGTCTTCGAGGGTGACTGGCAGCCGGCCCAGCGTCCCTCGTGGAACTACCGCGCCGAGGCCGGCGGTGGCATCACCTCCGACATGTTCCCGCACTGGCACTACGTGCTCCAGGAGCTGTTCGGCCGGGTCACCGCGGTCACCTGCGTGACCGCCACCCACGTGCCCGAGCGGGTCGACGAGGACGGCCGCGCCTACGCCGCCACCGCCGACGACGCCGCGTACGCCATCTTCAAACTCGGCGGCGGTGTGATCGCGCAGATCAACTCGTCGTGGGGTGTGCGGGTGTACCGCGACGAGCTGGTGGAGTTCCAGGTCGACGGGACCGAGGGCAGCGCCATCGCCGGGCTGCGGCGCTGCCGGGTGCAGCACCGGGCGGTCACCCCGAAACCGGTGTGGAACCCGGACCTGCCGGTCACCGAGGACTTCCGCGCCCAGTGGACCGAGGTGCCCGACAACGAGGAGTTCGACAACGGCTTCAAGATGCAGTGGGAGGCCTTCCTGCGGCACGTCGTGGCCGGCGAGCCGTTCCCGTGGGACTTCCTGGCCGGGGCGCGCGGCGTGCAGCTCGCCGAGCTGGGGCTCCGCGCGGCGCGCGAGGGCGTCCGCGTCGAGGTGCCGGAGCTGCACCCGTGAATGCCGTTGACGTGGCGCTGCCGGGCGGGCGGCGCCACCGGCTCACCGGGGCCGGCGGATTCACCCGCCCGGCCGCACCTGCGACCAGCCGGATCGCGTACGCCGCCGCGCACGTGGTCGCCGATCCGGGCGCGGAGAACGTACCGGGCGCCCCGGCGACGGTGGACTGGGACGCCACCCTCGCGTTCCGGCGGCACCTGTGGTCGTACGGGCTGGGTGTCGCCGAGGCGATGGACACCGCCCAGCGGGGGATGGGGCTGGACTATCCGGCGACCCGGGAGCTGGTGCGGCGCAGCGCCGCCGAGGCCCGTGCCGTGGGCGGGCGGATCGTCGCCGGTGTCGGCACCGACCAGCTCGCGGCCGGCCCGGCCAGCCTGGCCGAGGTCACCGGCGCGTACCGCCAGCAGCTCGACGACGTCCGCGCCGCCGGCGCGCGGCCGGTGCTGATGTGCAGCCGGCACCTGGCCGCCACCGCCCGCGACGCCGAGGACTACCTACGGGTGTACGACGAGCTGCTGACCGCCGCCGACGAGCCGGTGGTGCTGCACTGGCTGGGCCCGATGTTCGACCCGGCGCTGACCGGCTACTGGGGGTCCGCCGACCTGGACCTGGCCGCCGACACGGTGGTCGAGCTGGTCAAGGCCCACCAGGCGACGGTGGACGGCATCAAGGTGTCGCTGCTCGACGCCGACCGGGAGGTGGCGTTGCGGCGTCGACTACCGGCCGGGGTACGCCTCTACACCGGCGACGACTTCCACTACCCGGAGCTGATCCGGGGCGACGAGGTGGGCCACTCCGACGCGCTGCTCGGCGTGTTCGCGGCCATCGCGCCGGCCGCCGCCGCCGCGCTGGATGCTCTCGACCGGGGCGACCTGACGTCGTACGACGAGATCTTCGCCCCGACCGTGCCGCTGGCCCGGCACCTGTTCGCGGCGCCGACCTGGCACTACAAGACGGGCATCGTGTTCCTGGCGTGGCTGGCCGGGCACCAGGACCACTTCACGATGGTCGGCGGAGCGCAGTCCGGCCGGTCCCCGGCGCACCTGGCGACCCTGCTCACCCTCGCCGACGCCGCCGGGCTGCTGCCCGACGCGGAGCTGGCCGCCGCCCGCGCCCGGGCGTTCTTCACCGTCGCGGGGGTGATGCAGTGAGCGCGAGGAGTGAGCCGGTTTTGCGAGCCCCGCAGTCGCGAACGGAGAGCAGCCCAGTGAGTCTCGCGCGGTTCTCGTTCAACCAGGCGACCGCGCAGCGCTGGGCGCTGCCCGAGGTGGTCGCCGGTTGTGTGGCGTCCGACGTACCGGGCATCGGACTGTGGCGGGAGCCGGTGGCCGAGTACGGTCTGGCCCACTCGGCGAAGCTGGTCCGGGACGCGGGCCTCACCGTCACGTCGCTGTGCCGGGGCGGTTTCTTTACCGCCGAAGACTGGCGTACGGAGAACCAGCGGGCCATCGAGGAGGCCGCCGCACTTGGCGCATCCGAGCTGGTGCTCGTCTCCGGCGGACTGCCGGCGGGCAGTCGTGACGTCGACGGCGCCCGCCGTCGGGTCGCCGACGCGATCGGCGAGCTGGCGCCGCACGCGGCGGCGGCCGGCGTCCGGCTGGCGATCGAACCGCTGCATCCGATGTTCGCCGCCGACCGCTGCGTGATCGCCACCCTCGGTCAGGCGCTCGACATCGCCGAGCGGTTCGATCCGGCGGTGGTCGGGGTGGTGGTCGACGCGTACCACGTGTGGTGGGACGACACCGTCTACGCGCAGATTGCCCGGGCCGGCACGCGGATCGCCGCGTTTCAGGTCTGCGACTGGGTGACACCGCTGCCGGAGGGGGTGCTGCTCGGCCGGGCGCTGCCCGGCGACGGGTGCATCGAGCTGCGGCGGCTGCGCGAGGCGGTGGACGCGGCTGGCTACCGCGGCCCGATCGAGGTGGAGGTCTTCTCCGCCGAGGTCTGGGCGCGGCCGGGCGCGCAGGTGCTGGACGCGGCGATCGCCGGCTATCTGCGCCACGTCGTCTGACCGGAGCGGGGCGCAGGGGAACGCCGACCGGCGGTAGGGTCGTCGGCGTGGATCTGGAGGAGACCGCAGCTCTGCTCGGGGTGCCCGTCGAGGCCGTCGAGCGGGTGCACCGGTTGGCCGGCGACCGGCCCTCGGCCCCCCTGCCCGCCAAGGCCGACGCGCCGGCGATCCTCGACCGGCTCGCGGTGCCGTCCGATGACGCCACCGAGATCATGGCCGGCTGGCCGGACGACTCCGCACCACTGTGGACACCGGAGCTGCGCTGGCTGCTCGACCGTTCGATCGCGCTGGTCCGCGCGGATCTCGGCGGGTACCTCTGGCTGCCGCCCGGCCCGGAGCTGCCGCGCGACCGTGGTCCGGCCTGGCGGCATCTCTACGTGTACGCGTACCTCGCGCTGGTCGAGGTCGTCCGGGGCTACCACCGCGACCATGGCGTTCCCGACGCCGTCTCCTGGGCGACGCTCGCCGACCTGGGCCGTAACCTCGCCATCGACCGGCGGATGCGCGGCGAGGGCTGGCCGGTCATGCAGAGCTGGTTGACGCTGCACGTCCGCGGCGCCGTCTACGAGTTGGGCCGGTTGCAGCACCACCGCGGCGACGGCGCGATCGGCCTGCACATCCCCGACGCGGGGCCGCTGACGCCGGAGGCGGTCTCGGCGTCGCTCGACGAGGGTCGCGCCTTCTTCCCGCGTCACTTCTCCGACGAGAGCTACGCGGCGTTCTCCTGCGGCTCCTGGCTGCTCGATCCCCAGTTGCGGGAATACCTGCCCGAGGACTCGAACATCATCCGGTTCCAGCGACGGTTCGAGCTGGAGCCCTACGAGGAGCCGGAAGGGCTGGACGCGGACGTCGAGGTGCTGCGGTTCGTGTTCCGCACCCTGAGCACGCCGCTCGACGAGCTACCGCGCCGTACCGCTCTGCAACGCGCGATCGTCGACCACCTCTCGGCCGGCCGGCACTGGCAGTGGCGTCAGGGCCGCTTCCCGATCTAGGTGACTGGTGTTAAACGATGGCTGCCACTGGCGTGGCGGCCATCGCTTTCTGTCTATTTTAGGTAGTTTGTTG